>JBIKOO010000023.1:0-27471 GCA_044358015.1 Ilumatobacteraceae bacterium | reverse complement strand
CCGATGCTTTGAGCGCGGCGATTGCGTCCCAGCGTGCCGTGCCGCTGTAATGCTGTTCAGCAGTTCGAGCATGCAGTGCAATAGAGGCAATACCTTCTTCTTCCGCAATACGACCGGTATTGAGATAGGTAATGAGATCTTCATCAACACCGATGCGAAATTTCGCTGTCACCGGAATGCCGTAAGGCTCAGCAGCTTTCACAGCTGCTTTCATAATTGCCCGCAACAAATTTGGCTTTGCTGGAACTGCCGCTCCGCCACCTTTGCGAGTCACTTTGGCAACAGGACAACCAAAGTTCATGTCAATGTGATCGACGATGTCGTTCTCACACAATTTGGTGACAGCACGCGCCAACATGACGGGGTCACTTCCGTACAACTGCAAACTGCGCGGCGATTCGTCGGGAGCAAATGTCACCATCCGTTCAGTTTTCGCACTGCCATGAACCAGCGCAGTTGCCATCACCATTTCGTTGACGTACATCAGGCCCGAAGCGAATTCGCGACACAGTGTCCGAAACGGCGCATTCGTCACGCCAGCCATCGGCGCCAACACAATCGGTGATGCCAATTCAATGTTGCCAATCTTTAACGGCTTCATCGTGACCAGCTCGAATCAATCAGTGGCAAACGCAAATTAGGAAAGCCGCCAGAATCAAGTGCCGTTGGGCCATCACTACGCAAGCGATACCACGCAGCGCTACCGATCATTGCCGCGTTGTCAGTGCACATCGCGCGACTCGGCAACAATCCTCGTCGACCATCGGCTGCACACATCTCGGTGAATTTTTCTCGCAACAACGAGTTCGCAGCTACACCACCACCGAGAACTAATCCCTGAGCACCGACAGAATCAGCCGCCTTACGAGCCTTATTGAGTAGCACATCCACAACCGCCCACTGGAATGACGCGGCCACATCGGCAGTGTCAACGTTGGGGTTCTTCCGCACATAGTTCACAACAGACGTCTTGAGTCCGCTGAAACTGAAATCAAGTCCGTCGTGCAACATTCCACGTGGGAAATCAATGGCCTGCGCATTACCGGTACGAGCAATGGCATCAATTGCTGGGCCACCTGGATAACCAAGACCCAAGAAACGCGCCACCTTGTCAAATGCTTCACCGGCCGCATCATCAATCGTGCGACCAAGCAATTTGTATTCACCGTGACCACGCATTTCAATCAGCATCGTGTGACCACCAGAAACTAAGAGCACAACGAGTGGCAGTTCTAACGTTGGATCTTCAAGCAAACCCGCGTACAGGTGTGCCTCAAGATGATTGACGCCAATGTAAGGAACATCCCAGGTGTAAGCCAATGCCTTAGCCGCCGACACGCCAATCAATAAAGCACCAATGAGTCCTGGACCATGGGTTGCAGCAACTGCATCAATACGTGACTCGTTAATGCCCGCTTCCGAAATTGCTTGCGCGATCACTGGATTCAACAAATCAAGATGAGCACGCCCAGCGATTTCGGGGACGACTCCACCGTATTGGGCATGCAAATCAATTTGTGTGCTGACCACACTGCTCAAGATGTCGTTGCCGCCCATGACAACTGACGCAGCAGTTTCATCGCAGCTTGTTTCAATCGCCAAGATGACGGTTGATTCATTAACAATGATGTTGTTCGGGGTGAAACCGCTCATGAGGCTGCACTCCCCCGCAACACATTCTCAAGTCGAGTTTGGTACGCGGCATCCTGAATATCGTGCGCCCACATAACTAGAGCATCTTCGGTGTTTTCGTAATAGCGCTGACGAACCCCGGCCGGGGCAAAACCAAAATGCCGATACAACTCTTGAGCTGCCGTGTTGCTGACCCGCACTTCAAGAGTCAGTGCCTCAGACTTGTGCACAATTGCCTGTTGTGCAATATGCACCATCAGCAAACGCGCGATGCCTTGACGGCGCCGTGTTGGATCAACGGCAATGTTGGTGACGTGTGCTTCATCAAGAGCAAACATCAGGCCGGCATAGCCCACAACTAGTTCTCCAACTTTGGCCACCACGTAATAGCGCTCACCACGACGAGATAGGTCAATCTCACTTGAGAAGACACCCGATGTCCACGGCTTCGGGTACACGTTTTCTTCGATCGCCAAAATTTCACGCACATGTCGACGACGCATTGGTTCAATCGAGATGCCATTGGTGTCACCACTTGACGGTTTCAGAAAACGCGACACGATACTCATCGTCCGGCTCCGGAATTGCGAGTTGACCAATTGATCTCGGCATCGGGCTGACGTAAATACATTGCTTCAATCTGGTGGGGTTCAACCCAATATTCTTTGAGCGCTTTGACATGCGCCAATTCAACTAAGGCCGAAGCACTTGGGAACGAAAAGGACGAGCCCGCAAAATCAGTCGCAAAACCTGCAATGATTTCTTCGCGATAACGCACTGCCCCATCGCCCACACACAAGGTTTCTTGGCCGCGGCCTAACAGATCAGAAATCAGATCATCAATTGAACCGACCATCGGCTCAAGCACACGTTGAATGCCAAGGGCACTCTGACGATAAAACCCGTAGAACACTTCACCCTTACGCGCATCAATGACTGATGCGATGAGTTGATCGGTGCGGCGCAATGGATACGCCAAAAGATCAAGGCTTGACATCGCGATCATCGGAATGTGCAAGGCAAGAGCGATGGCCTTGGCTGCAGCGATTCCGACGCGCATGCCAGTGAACAATCCTGGACCAACATCAACCGCCACTACGGCAACTTCATCGATCTTGACATCGGCTTGGCGACAGAGAAATTCAATTGCCGGAGTCAGAGTTTCGGCATGGCGACGACCACGGGTGATATCAATTGAACCAAGTACACCATCGTGATCACCAAGCGCGACGCTCACACGTTCGGTTGCAGTTTCAATTCCGAGAGTCAACATGGCTCTAATCCTCGAGCCATAACGTTAAAGAAGTTTTCAAACGTTCAAGACGCGAAGCCCACTGTGTACCGACACCATGAATCACAATTGATCGTTCATCATCGGCATGGTCGGTGTTGTGACGCAGAAAAACTTCGAGATGGTCTCCCAAAAGTTCGGATGCAACATCGCCCCACTCGACGAGCATCACCCCGTCTCGGTCAACCATTTCATGAAGAGCGAGATCAGACACTTCAGACATTTTGTCGAGACGGTACAGATCGGCATGATGCAACGTCACACGACCCGTGTCATAGGTGTGCACCAATGTGAAGGTCGGGCTCGTGATGGGTTCGTCAACTCCGAGCGCTGCACCAAAGCCTTGAGCGAAAGCGGTCTTACCGGCACCCATTTCGCCAGCCAAAACGATGATGTCTCCTGTGCGACTCAACTGGGCAATGGCGTCGGCAACACCATGGGTGTCAGCAATCGACTGAACCAAGAGCGAAATCACCCCGAAAGCCTAACGGTAGTGACGCGGGAGACGGTTCGAGAGGCCACAGACGATTTCGTAGCCAATCGTCCCAAGTTGACTACCCCATTCATTGGCCGAGATTGACTCAGAACCTTGAGTTCCGATCAGCACGACCTCGTCACCAACGGCGACGGCGTGATCGCCCACATCAACCATCAATTGATCCATCGTAACTACTCCAACGATCGGACAACGGCGTCCACCAATCAAGACCTCTCCACCAACAGCCGACAATCTTCGGGGCACGCCATCGGCATAACCCAGTGGAACAGTTGCTACCGTCGTGGCATTTTCAAAATGGTGACGCTGACCATACGAAACACCCTCGCCAGCCGTCACTCGTTTCACAAATGAAACTCGAGCCTTTAACGACAACGCTGGACGCAGATCGGAACACATATTCTCAATCGCAATATCTGGAGCGATGCCATACATGGCAATCCCAACGCGAACCATGTCGCGATGTGAACGGCTATGCCCAATCGCTCCGGCTGAATTAGCAATATGAATCCAACCCGTTTCAACTCCGGCTTTCTTGAGTGCATCAACGGTCGTGTCAAACTTTGAAATTTGTTGATCTGTAAAAGCGCTATCAAGATCATCAGCACTTGCTAGATGTGTGAAGACACCACCCAAAACAAGTTCGGGAGAACGAGCCATGATGCGCCCACCTAACTCAACGGCATCGCTTGGTTTACACCCGACTCGATTCATACCCGTGTCAATCTTGAGGTGTACCTCTTGACCAACCACATTGCGCAGTCGCACTTCTTGTTCTAACGCATCAATGAACGAAACTGAATATGCCGTGGCGATCAGACCATGAGCAACAATGTCTCCCACTTGATCAAGTGGTTGCTCGGATAAAACAAGAATTGGGCTTTCAATGCCGGCGCGCCGTAGTTCAATTCCTTCTTGAACCAAGGCAACACACAGCCCATGGGCTCCTGCTTCAAGCGCTGCTTCAGCAACTTGAACCGCACCATGCCCGTATCCATTTGCTTTGACGACCGCCATAACTTTGGCATCGCCAACCAATGAGCACAGATAGCCGACGTTGTGGCGAACTGCATCCAGATCGATATCAATCCAAGCTGCCCGAGCGCTCATGTTCAGTCCTGTGCACCAACATGTCGCATATGCGACAAGGCCAGTGGAATGAGATCAACTAAGTCTGAGGCGATCAATCCTTCGTTTGCGTCATAAAGCGAAGCAGCGTAACCATGTATCCACGCACCACTCGCCGCCGCATGGAACGGCGCAACACCTTGCGCAAGAAGTGCTCCGATAATTCCGGCAAGCACATCGCCGGTTCCGGCGGTTGCCAAACGTTGATCGCCATTAGCCACCATCAAAACTTCGCCCGAGGGTTCGGCGACAACAGTTGTGGTTCCCTTTAACAAGCAAACACAGTTTGCATCGCTCGCTAAACGACGAGCACTCGTGATGCGATCATGTGATGGTGCATAACCAAGAAGCGTGGTGTACTCACCGTCGTGTGGAGTTAAGACTGTGCCAGCCGCGCGCGAGCGCACGATATCGCGCGCTCCTTCGCCACCCCAAGCAACGGCGAATAAACCGTCACCATCAATGACCATCGGAATATGTGCACCAGCAATGATGCGTCGCGCCTCACTGACAGTTCCTTCATCGCGGCCAAGTCCTGGTCCGATGACGATCGCTTTAAAGCGTGATAGATCATCAAGCACTTCATGTGACCAACCCAAAGCTGGCAATGCTCGACGCACGATTTCAGTCGATGTGCTGCGATCACTCACAATTCCTGGCGAAGCAACATGCACGATGCCAGCACCGGCGCGCATCGCCGATGCACTACACAAGTTTGCCGCACCCATCATTCCGGAACTTCCAGCAACTGCGTACAGCGCGGCTTTCCATTTATGCGAATCAAATGGTCGTTGAGGTACCCACTGCGAAACATCACTGCGTTCAACTTCGTTGATATCAACGTTGCTCATACCGAGGTTGATACCGATATCAACAAGTTCAACCTCACCGCACAGTGCCCGTCCCGCTCCCAATAACAAGCCCGGTTTCAGCGCCACGAACGTCACGGTGCGAGTTGCCTGCCATGTATCGGGTGCAGCGAGTCCAGTGAGGCCATCAATGCCGCTCGGAATGTCGACGGCTAAAACTGGAACACCTTTCGTTGATGGTGGACTCCAGTCGCCACGAAAGCCAGTTCCGAATGCTGCATCAATGATGAGATCACTCATGGGCAGTCGCAATGGCATGCGCTCAGCATCAATGACATGAACGCGAACCCCTTGGTCGGCCAGCAAACGTGCGGTGACTCGTCCGTCAGCTCCGTTATTTCCTTTGCCAGTAATCACGACCACCGTGCGGCCATATAGCCCGCCCATCATGCGCTTGGCAGCCCGAGCGACCGCCGCGCCAGCTCGACCAATCAAAACTTCAATCGAGGTTCCCGCAGTGATGGCTTCAGCATCAAGCACGCGCATCTGTTTGGGGGTGAGCACGGGGCGCATAACTAGATCGTATGCCTTAAAAACTGTTCTACTGCGGTGATCGGACAGCAATCACATAGGCAATGGCGGTGCTGTCAGTGTGGGTGATTGATAGATGCCAGTCCGTCACACCCAGGTCGTGAGCAATCTGCTCCGCACGACCGGTGACTGCGAGTGACGGTCGGCCAGACTCGGCCCGCTGCACCCACACATCATGAAACTCAAATGCTCCAAGACCCACGCCCATCGCCTTCATCACTGCTTCACGGGCTGCAAACCGAGCCGCCAATGACGGGGTCGGATCGGCATGAGGTTCAACGTACTCAAGCTCTTCATGTGTGAAGAGTCGAGTCTTCATTGATGGGGTGCGTTCAAGCGATCGACGAAACCGATCAATTTCAACCGCGTCTACCCCAACACCAATGATCATCGACGTGCACTCACGATGAGGCGCGACGCCAGCGATCGGCCATTTCGCTGATCGGCAAGATCAACAGATCTGCCACCGACAACTCGCTCAACAAATCGTCGCGCATTTCACCTTCGGTTTCTGAAACCCAGTCGACCAAACGGTCATATCGACGGTCGTACCCTTGCAAGACTCCACGCATGACTGACGCATTGAGGCGATCATGGAACCGTACATGCAGCAAAGTGATCCCAACCGTTTGGCCAGCCTTCACTTCGGGAATGAAGATCACCGTTCGTCCATCACTTCGACCACGAGCGACCAACACATCACGTTCACTCGCGACACGACGCTTGGTGCCCACCAATGAAGGATTGCGATCAACTCGACTCGGCACATCACGTGACAGTCCGCCACGGTCAACAATCGCAATCGTTGCATTAGTGCCCGATGGATCTCCGTCAATGCTGTAACGCGTATAACCGACCACCGCTTCGACTGCCGGATCAAGATCGGCCAACACCTTCAGTGTGCGATACGCCAACACATCACGACCTGCACCCGTCGCAAGTACTTCTTGTACGAGAGCACGGTCCATCACACCTTCGTCGCTACGGCTAATGCCGACCGTCACCGTCTTGGCCTGATGCTTAATTGCATCAATGGGACGGGTGAGTTCTTCAATCGCGCGAGTCAAAGCCAAGGTGAGGTCGTCAATGAGCGCTGAAGGCGTACCGACTTTCCCAGTTTCATTCTGGTACGCCTCAACCGGTGATGCATCAAGGACGACACGAAGCATTGACGCCAAGCGCACTGCAGTGCTGGCTTCAAGATGACCGTCATAGGTGCCGGCGCGAAGAGTCTCATTAAAGCGTTCGGCCGCAATCACTAAACCAGAACGCACAACTTTCAAAACCGATTCACCGTCAGCATTATGCAAAACCGCAAACTCAACGACTTCGCGAGCCTCCCGCAACGAACGAGCAAGTTCGTCAATAGCCCGAGCAGCTTCGTAACCAAAAAGGTGACCGACCACTGCGCTCAACACAAAAGCCAAAGTTGGGTCAACGTCAGGAACATCAATGACTGCAACTGCACTTGAGAAACGTGACTCGGATGCACTGGCAATCACAATGGGAGTCGCCTTATGAGCACGATAGATCGCGATCTCTTTGGCTACGTCGTCAGCAGTACTGCCGGCGAGGCCGGCTGCACATACCAAGATCAATGGCTCGCACGACAAGTCGATGTGCTTCTTATCTTCAGTGATGTCGCACGAAATACTCTTGTAGCAAAGTTCGCTCAACTTAATACGCACTTCGTTGGCCGCAATTGCGTTAGGTCCGTTACCTACGACTGCCCAATATCGCTTTGACGGTGCGTATTTGTGAGCAACTTCAGCAACCTTGGCCCGAGCATCGATCACTGTGCGCATCGCGGTCGGAAGTTCGCGCAATGTTCGCAGCAGATCATGTCGGCGCGAATCGGTGCCGAGCCCAGCAGCAACGCTGACTGCACAAGCCAACAAAACACCTGCGGCAACTTGCGCATAGAACGCTTTTGTTGAGGCAACACTCATTTCAACGTCGCGACCGTCGCTGGTAAACAAAACACCATCGGCCTTATCGCACAAGTCGCTACCACGACGATTAACGATTGCCAGTACCGATGCGCCACGTGAACGCGCCAAGTCGACAGTGCGATTCGTGTCAGTCGTTGTTCCGCTTTGACTCACAGCAATGATGAGCGTGTCACTCATGTCGAGTTGCAAATGGAAACCACTGAGTTCGGTGGCGGTAATCGGATCAACATCAAGGCCGCCCGCGCACAGTTCATCAAGAACCGTGGCACAACTGCGCCCTGCGATCGCCGCGGTACCTTGACCAATGACGCGAACTTTGCGAATTGCACCAGATGACAAAAGTTCAATAATGGATGTTGGCAAGGTCTTGACACCAAGTGATGCATGCAAGACACCATCACGCTCAACAATTTTGCCGCGCAGAGTCTTTCGGAATGATTCGGGAGCTTCGCCAATTTCTTTCAGCAAGAAGTGCGGAGCATCGCCACGATCAATATCGCGAGTTGTGACTTCGGCTGTCACCAACTCGGTTGCCGCAATAGGTAACGCTGTACCGTCGTATGCAATTCGGGTGACACCAGTAAGTTCTCCGGCTAGGGCACCATCAAGTACAACAATCTGACCTTTGCTGTCGGTCAAAGATGCGGTACTGGTTCCTTCACCATCAAGGCGGAAATAAGTGGAAGTTTCTTCTACGACGCCATACGGTTCGCTGGCAACGATGAATAAATCTTCGGCCAAACCAACGAACAATCCTTGACCACTGCCGCGTAGTGCGAACATCAACCGATCGGGTTGATCGGTTGCGGCAGCACCAATGGCAACTGATCCTTCAAATGACGCCACACTTCGACGGAAAGCCTCGACCGTGTCACCACAGGCTCGGGCATGCATATTCACTAACGCCGGAATCACTTTGGCATCGGTCGTGATTTGGCCCGGGAATGACAGCCCATGAGCGATTCGTAGATCGCCGTGGTTATCAACATCACCATTGAGCGCAGCCACAACATACGGATGCGTCGTATCAACATCACCAAGTTCACGCTCGCTATTCACGGGGTGTGCATTCGGTTCGCTAATAATGCCGACACTCGCCCACCGCGTGTGCCCCACTAAGGACAAGCGGGCATTCGGATTCGAAAGAGCCAGGCGCAACAGGTCGTCGTCTTGTACTGCCGCGCGCAGAGCTTTGGTGTTGTCACCGAGTTCACCGATCTCGGCAGCAGCTTTATAAACAAATGACAATGTGTCGTCAACAAGGCGCACCGAACGATTCTGAAAGAGCGCGTCATGGGCCCGAGCACTCAGTGCTGCCGAGACCGAAGGATCGTTAGCCGACAACCCGTGACCCCAAACAAAAACATGGATTCCCGCCGAATCGCGACCGCGTACTTCAAGACGATCAAGAGCCGAAAAAGCCTGTTGGATCGTGAGGTAACCAGCGACTGCGGCGATGCCGGCGTCACGTCCGGCCAAATCGCGAACCATGCGAGCCGTGCGCAAACGATCTTGCCCGATTGACCACGTGACATCGCGTAGCGCAATCAGCGCCGCCGCATTTCTTTCAAGCTCATCAGAATCGGCCACACTGTTTTCAAGACCTTCGTCAATGGCCCCGATCGTCGCGCTCACTTGATCGAGGCGACTTGTGATGGCACTCACTAACTCGTGGTTGTCGATCAGTGCCACTGCACCAGGAACGCCCTTCAGGAGTTCATTGACCTTCACGAGATGTGCGGTGGCATCGACCATATTGCGACCACTCGCGATTGCGGCATCTAGATGCTGAACGATGTCGGCCACGCTGGGAGCTTCCCGTTGAGCAGGTCGGCCGACCAAAGCGATGATGCCACACATGACGATTAGGTTACCGAACAACTATGCAGTGACAGGCTCACACGCACTTGTTGACGGCAATGGCAACCAGACGATCAGCAACCTCATCAGCCATCGACGCAGTCGGAGCCTCAACCATCACGCGGATCAGTGGTTCAGTGCCACTCGCCCGCACCAAAACGCGGCCGTTTTCGCCAAGAACTGCTTCCTCGGCTGCAATTTCTGGCGCTAACAGTTTGGCAACATCGGTGGGACGAACCGCAACCTTGACGTTCTTTAACACCTGCGGGAAAGTCTGCATGATTGACCCAGCGAGCTGAGAGAACTTTGATCCATCTTTTTCTTGCCGGCGGCGCACTAACTGGGCCAAAACAATCGATGCCAAAAGGCCGTCACCCGTCGTCGCAAGGTCGCGATGGATGATGTGACCGCTTTGTTCACCGCCAATCACAAACCCACCAAGTTCCATGGCATCAAGCACATAACGGTCGCCGACAGTCGTTGTCACGACATTCACACCGAGTTGTTTCATGGCCTGATGGAAACCCAAATTCGACATCACCGTGACAACAACGGTGTGATTCGTCAAAGTGTTCTGTTCGCTTCGGTCAATAACCGATAAAGCAATCAGTCGATCACCATCAACCACTCGTCCATTTTCATCAACAGCGATCAAACGATCGCCGTCACCATCAAAGGCAAAACCAATATCAACAGAAACACCAGTGCCAGTACCACTCACAAAATCACACAAGGTTTGCGGCGACGTTGCACCGCACGCGTCATTGATGTTGCGACCGTTTGGTGCATCGCTCATTGAGATCACATCGGCACCGAGTCGTTGTAACACCAGTGGTGCAACTTGACTCATGGCGCCGTTGGCCGAGTCAATGACGACACGTAAGCCAGCAAGCGATCCTTCGCCAAAAAGTTCGACGAGATGATCAACATATAAAGTCACCGCATCACTACGACGAACGATGATGCCAACGTCTGAAGTGATTGGAGCGGCGCCACTCAAAACTTTGTGTACTTCAGCCTCGATGAGCTCTTGATCGGCGTCGGTTAACTTGCGTCCGCCTGCCGCAAACACTTTGACGCCATTGTCGGAATACTTATTGTGCGACGCGGTGATCATCACACCAGGAACATTTTCAAGTTGCGCAATCAGAGCAACGGCGGGCGTCGGCAAGACACCTAGTTGTTCAACACGCACACCAACAGAAGCGGCACCAGCAGAAAACGCTGCTTCAAGAATGGGACCAGATATTCGTGGATCGCGTGCAATCACTAAACGCGGTGAACCAAGAACTGTGCCAACGGCGCGACCAAGAGCAAGCGCGTATTCAGGCGTGATTTCGCTAATAGCAACGCCACGAACACCATCGGTGCCAAATGACGGAACAATAGACATGTATGACTGGGGCGAATTGCTTGCGCCCGACATAGAAGTCGCGATCAGCGCTTCGTGTACTGTCCGGCCTTACGGGCCTTGCGCAGACCGTACTTCTTGCTTTCCTTACGACGTGAGTCGCGGGTCAACAAGCCGGCCTTCTTGAGTGCAGCGCGTGAATCGGGATCAAGTTCAACAAGTGAACGAGCCAAGCCCATACGCATCGCACCAGACTGTCCAGTCACGCCGCCACCATGAATGGTTGCATCGACGTCGTACTGTTCAGTCGTGTTGGTGACGCGCAATGCTTCGACTGCTGCGTTCTGCTGAGTTGCGGTGCAGAAGTACACATCAATCGGCTTGCCGTTCACGGTGTGCTTGCCAGTGCCGGGGCGAACGCGCACTCGTGCGACTGCTTCCTTGCGGCGACCGGTTGTCTGAGTAAGAGGCTTCGTCATTTTATGATCCTTGAATTCTTTGCTCAGCGAGCTTTGGCGTGGTCGAACTTGATGATGGTCGGGTTTTGTGCGCCGTGAGGATGTTCTGCTCCGGTGTACACCTTGAGCTTCTTAATCATCTGACGTCCGAGTGGTCCCTTGGGCAACATGCCGCGCACTGAACCACGAATCGCTTCGTCGGGACGACGGTTCAACAAGTTGGAGAAAGTCTCGCTCTTCAAACCACCGGGGTAACCCGAGTAGTTGTGAATCAAACGCGTGTTGGCCTTATCGGCAGTCAACACAATCTTGTCGGCGTTGATGATGACGACGTGATCGCCAGAATCCATATGAGGTGCAAATGTTGGCTTGTGCTTACCGCGCAACACACGTGCGACTTCGGTGCAAAGACGACCAAGGATCATGCCCTCAGCGTCGACGACATGCCACTCACGAACGATCTCGCTGGCCTTTGGCGTATAGGTGCTCATAGATACTTCTTTCAGAAAAGGTGCCCGGGACAACGCAGCCCACAGGGACTGAGAAATGATACGGGCATTATGGGTAAAAACGACAGGGTGGTCACCCGAATATCTCGCGTGGGCGCAGGAATACTTCTTGGTCGTAGCCGACCTCCCACAAACACAGTCCGTGGGCTGGGGCTACTTGGCCCGCTTCGGTTCGAACACCTGAACGTAAAATTCCCGACATCGACCCTGGCGTGAGCTTGCGCAGACCCACATCAACCAAGGTTCCGACGATTGAACGCACCATTTGATGACAAAACGCGTTGGCCCGAATCTCAAAACGCAGTATTCGGGCGCCTCGTTCACTGGTGTGCTCGGACCACCGAGCCTGGGTCACTTCACGGAACATGCTGGGCTCTTTTTCGCCTTCAATCGGCTTGGGCTTGCGACAAAAGGCGGAGAAGTTGTGTTCGCCAATCAGCGGATCACAGGCCAAATACATCAGCGGCAGTTCGAGTTTCTGCGGGACATGCCAGGTCGTCGCGGCCAAGAATGGATCAGCCACTGGATCGTTCAACACGGTGTAGCGATAGTGACGCCAGTAGGCCGAGAAACGCGCATGAAATTCTGGATTTGCCCACTCCACTGCGCGCACCACGATGCCAGGCGCGCACATTTTGGTGAGGCGACGGGGCAAATTTTCAAGATCAATATCAAGTGGTAAATCACAACTGACCACTTGTCCCCAACCATGTACACCCGCATCGGTACGACCAGCACCTGTGATGCGCACCGGAAAGCGTGAGATCAACGACAACGCATCACCTAAGACACCCGCGACCGAGCGCACGTCGTCGTTAACCGCAAAACCACTGAAGTGTGAACCTTCGTAGGCAACTAACAAACGAGCCCGCCTAGTGGCGGGCTCGGAAGTATTCATAAGTTGTAACTCGAGACGAAAGAAACGTCAGACGAGTTCAATACGCGCCATAGGGGCGTTGTCGCCCTGACGAGGACCAAGCTTTAAGATGCGCAAGTAGCCACCGTTACGTTCGAGGTAACGAGGAGCAACTTCAGCGACCAACTTGTGGGTCATTTCCTTGTCACCGAGGTAACCCTGGATCTGACGAATACGGTGCACGCTCATGGCGTTTCCGTCTTGAGCCTTCTTGGCCTTGGTGATGAGCTTTTCGGCGATGGGGCGAAGTGCCTTGGCCTTAGCTTCAGTTGTTTCAATGGCTTCAGCAGCAATCAAAGATGCTGTGAGGTTGGCCATCATTAACTTCTGGTGCTGTGAGCTACCGCCAAAGTTTCTGGCACGGCGTGGTGTTGCGGGCATGGTGTGTTTCCTTCGTTAAAACGTTCGTCGGCTCAGCCGCGAAGTGTCAGGCCGCGCTCATCAAGCTTCTGCTTGACTTCGTCGAGGCTCTTCTGGCCAAAGTTGGTGATATTCAACAAGTCGTCTTCGTTCTTGCTCAGAAGTTCGCCGATGGTGTTGACCTGGGCGCGCTTGAGGCAGTTACGGGGACGCTCGGAGAGATCGAGATCTTCGATTGCGATGTCGAGATCGGGGCTTGATGAACCGGCCAAAATAACTTCACCGAGTTCAAGACCCTTGGGCTCTTCTGACAAGTTGGCAACGAGATCAACCAGTGAACGCAAGGTTGCGCCGGCTGAAGCGAGTGCATCACGCGGTGTGGTGGTGCCATCAGTTTCGATGTCAATGATGAGCTTGTCGTAGTTGGTTGACTGCTCAACGCGAGTTGGCTGAACATCAAACATCACGCGACGAACTGGCGAGAAGATGGCATCAATCGGGATAACACCGATGGTGCGTGAACCCGAATCACGATCGCTTGAGTTGTAGCCACGTCCCTGCTCGACGGTGAGGTCGAATGCAAGACGGCCCTTACCATTCACGTGCGCAATGACGAGATCCTTGTTGAGGATTTCAACATCAGCTGGGCACTGAATGTCACCAGCAGTCACGACTGTTCCTGCTTCGCCGCGAACGTCAACACGAATGATGACCGGTTCGTCGGACTGTGAGATCAGCACGATGTCTTTGAGGTTGAGGATGATGTCAGTGACGTCCTCGGTGACACCGGGGATGGTGTCAAACTCGTGCAATGCCTCATCGAAGCGAACCGTCGTGATGGCGGAACCGGGGATAGAGGACAGCAACACGCGACGAAGCGAGTTACCGATGGTATGACCGAAGCCTGGCTCAAGAGGTCCGACAGAGAAACTCTGACGGTTACCGTTCTGTTCGCCGATTGCTTCGACACTGGGGCGCTGGATGACGAGCATTTGTCTCTTCCGTTCGTCGAGGGTTTGTACTTACGCAGTATTAATTGATGATGTGGGTTACGAATTACTTCGAGTAAAGCTCAACAATGAGCTGTTCACGTACGGGCACATCAATGTGCTCGCGTGCTGGTTCGTTGCGAACGGTGACTTGCTTGCCGCCGTCTCCGCTTTCGAGCCAACCAACCAATGAACGGTCCAAAGTATCGATGTTGTGCTGAATCACGATCATGTCGCGAGCCTTCACAGCCAAGGTGATGACGTCGCCTTTTTTGACGCGAGCGCTGGGGATGTTAAGTCGCTTACCATTGACCAAGATGAGGCCGTGACTAACGAACTGACGAGCCTGTGGGCGGGTGCTGCCGAAACCGGCGCGGTACACCACATTGTCGAGGCGAAGTTCAAGCAAACGCAACAGGTTTTCACCAGTCGGTCCTTGCAAACGGTTCGCTTCTTCGTAGGTCTTGCGGAACTGACGCTCGAGCACACCGTAGATGTACTTAGCCTTCTGCTTTTCCTGAAGCTGTGCGAGGTATTCGCTACCGGCTGAGCGACGACGCGTGCGACCGTGCTGACCCGGTGGGAATGGGCGACGCTCAAGAGCCTTGCGGCCCTTTTCGTTTTCGAACAAGTTCGTATTGAGACGGCGCGACAAACGCACCTTGGGTCCGGTGTAACGGGCCATGACTTAGTTCCTCTTCCGCTTGGGCAACTTGCAGCCGTTGTGGGGCACGGGCGTGACATCTTTGATGCCAGTCACTTCGATGCCAGTGTTCTGCAATGAACGAATTGCGGTGTCACGACCAGAGCCTGGGCCCTTGGCGTGCACTTCAACTCGACGCATACCTTGTTCGAAAGCGGCCTTGGCTGCTTTTTCGGCTGCCATTTGTGCAGCGAAAGGTGTGCTCTTGCGCGAACCCTTGAAACCAACTCCGCCACCTGAGGCCCACGATAAAACGTTGCCTTCGGTGTCAGAGATGCTGACGATGGTGTTGTTAAACGAGCACTTGATGTGACACACACCAACGCTGACGTTTTTGCGCTCGCGCTTACGGGGGCGTCGTCCGCCCGGCTTCGGCTTAGCCATGATGTACTACCTCACTGCCTTTTTCTTGTTAGCAACGGTCTTCTTCGGTCCCTTACGGGTACGAGCATTGGTGTGAGTGCGCTGACCACGAACGGGCAGGCCCTTACGGTGACGGACGCCCTGAAGGCAACCGATTTCGATCTTGCGCTTGATGTCGGTCTGAACTTCGCGGCGAAGGTCACCTTCGACAGTGACGTTCTTGTCAACCCAACCACGAAGTTTGTTGACTTCTTCGTCGGTCAAGTCGCGAACACGCGTGTTCGGACTGATGTCGAGATCGGCGCACATGCGTTGTGCAGTCGGCTTGCCGATGCCAAAGATGTAGGTGAGCGAAATCTCCAACCGCTTCTCGCGGGGAATGTCAACTCCAGAAATACGGGCCATGCTGTTTCCTTATTCTCTTCTCAGCCTTGACGCTGCTTGTGACGCGGGTTCTCGCAAATAACCATGACGCTGCCGTGACGGCGGATCACTTTGCACTTCTCGCAGATTTTCTTAACACTTGGTTTGACCTTCATGGTCATCTCACTTCTTGTTGTTGAATTTCTTGAATGAATAGAGACTGGTTTTATTGACTATTTACGATGTTTGGTAACTACTTGTAACTACTTGTAGCGGTACGTGATGCGACCTCTGGTGAGGTCATAAGGCGTGAGCTCTACTTGCACCTTGTCGCCAGGAAGAATACGGATGTAGTTCATTCGCATCTTTCCGGAGATATGCGCCAAAACTTTGTGACCGTTCTCGAGTTCCACCCGAAACATGGCGTTCGGCAGGGACTCGAGGATCGTTCCTTCGAGCAAAATGGCGTCGTCTTTGGGCTTG
This sequence comes from Ilumatobacteraceae bacterium, assembly GCA_044358015.1. Taxonomy (GTDB): domain Bacteria; phylum Actinomycetota; class Acidimicrobiia; order Acidimicrobiales; family Ilumatobacteraceae; genus Casp-actino8. Next base: position 11,217 of record JBIKOO010000023.1, on the reverse strand, counting down.
GACAGAACTGACTCCTAACAGGGCGGATATTGCACACTGCGTGACGCCACGAGGACGCGTGCAGGGTCGGCCATTGGGCCGAGGGGCAATGCTACCGCCGAGACTCAAGTGAACCAAGTGCCTCGTGCCAGAAACTTGGGAGTCTTTTCGGAGCAAAACCATAGCCCAGGATTCCGGGCCGCTCGTGGCAATATCTGAAGAAAAGTTATCCACAGGCAAACTCAACTGTTCTTCCGAGCAGCATCAATGGCCACGGTCAAAGCTTCGAAAACTTCGTCCGGCGAACGCGAACCATCAATTTCCACCAGACGACCGCCTTGACCATAAAACTCAAGCAATGGCGAGGTCTGCGACTCGTAGAGATCGAGTCGTTGGCTGATGCTTTCGGGGGTGTCGTCATCGCGTTGGACAACGTCTCCTCCGCACGAGTCACAAATCCAGGGATCGCGCTTTTGGGCGGTGGCCACATAGTTGGTGGCACAGTCACGGCAGACCCGGCGGGCCGAGATGCGCTGAATCACCAAATTGCGGGGCACATCAAGGTCAAGAACACTGTGGATCGGTCGTTCGGCGGCGATGCCGTCGAGCGCAATCGCTTGAGCCACGGTCCGCGGAAAGCCGTCAAGAATGTAGCCACGAGTACGGGCATCATCTTGCTCTAAGCGTTCGCGGATAATTTCGATCATGATGTCGTCGCCCACCAAGCGACCAGCTTCGATGACCTGTTTGGCCATCTTGCCTAGTTCAGTTCCTTCACGCACGGCGGCGCGCAAGATGTCCCCCGTTGAAATATGGGGAACCACGTAGTGCCGTGATATGCGTTGGCATTGAGTACCTTTGCCAGCGCCTTGACGACCCATGATGATCAGACGAACGCCCGCGGTCATGAGTTAGTCCTGACGCAGCCACCGATGCTGCGTGAGCATCACTTCAGGAATCCCTCATAGTTTCGCAACATGAGTTGGCTATCTACTTGGCGCATCAATTCGAGAGCAACACCGACGGCAATCAAAACAGTCGTTCCAGCGAATGGGAATGACTGCACATCGCCAACCCACAACACGATGTACGGCAAGATCGCGATGAAAGCCACGAACAATGCGCCCGGCAACGTAATACGGTTCACGGTCTTGGCAAGGTAACGCTCGGTCTGCGGTCCGGGGCGAATACCGGGAATGAATCCACCTTGACGACGAATCTGATCGGCCTGACGAATCGGATCAAAAGCGATTGAGTTATAGAAATAGGCAAACGCAATGATGAGCAATGCGAACGACACGATGTAGAGCATCCCTTGCGACGACACCAAGTTACGGTCGACCCATTCGGTCACCGTTCGACGCCAGCCGTTTGCACCACCGATGACGTTGGTGACAAGAACTGGCAACAACATCACGGAGCTAGCAAAAATGATCGGAACAACACCGGCCTGGTTGACCTTGAGAGGAATGTACGTGCTTTGACCGCCATACATGCGACGACCGACAACGCGCTTAGCGAACTGCACCGGAATACGGCGTTGACCAAGTTCGACACGAACCACAGCAATCAAGATGCCAATGGAGACCGCCACAAGAATTGCAAAGACAACCCACTTCTTACTTTGCAGAATTGAGTAGTAACTAAAGGGCAACGAGCTCACAATCGATGCGAAGATCAAGATGCTCATACCGTTACCAATGCCGCGTTGACTGATGAGTTCACCCATCCACATCAACAAGGCAGTACCGGCGACCAATGAAATAATGACCAACAAACCGCGCGGCCACATACCGTCTGGCAACAACACGATGTCAGGAGCAGTTGTCGAAGCCGTAAAGAAGGCCGATCCGTTTCCTTGACCGAAAATGAAAGTCAATCCAGCACCTTGCAATGTTGCAATCGCGATTGCGACATAACGCGTCCACTGCGTGATTTTGCGCTGACCAGTTGCGCCTTCTTGTTGCCACTCTTCGAGCTTCGGGATGACCACCGTCAACACCTGCATGATGATGCTAGAGGTGATGTACGGCATGATGCCCAACGCGAAGATCGCGAACGACGAGAATGCGCCGCCCGAGAACAAGTTCAAGAAACCAAGTGCACCCTGTTCGCGTGCTGACTCGCGCAATTGGCGAACAGCTTGGTCGTCAATACCAGGCACGCGGATATGCGCGCCCAAACGGTAGAGCAACACCATCATGACCGTGAACAAAATCTTGTTCCGTAGGTCGGGGACCTTGAAGATGTTCTTCAAGTTCGACAGCACGTGGTCTCCTCGGGTTCTAGCGGCTGGTGAAAATCGGGAAGCCCGAAATCAGCGGTTGGTGAACTGGTTGCCGTTGGCAGCAGGGCGAACCTTGTACGGCAACGGAATGATGGTGACGGATCCGCCGGCAGCTTCGATGGCCGCCTGAGCAGCCTTCGATGCACCGTGAACATGAACATCAACCTTGCGGGTGATCTGTCCACGACCGAGAACTTTGACGAAAACGTTCTTGTGCAAAACACCAGCGGCCGTTAAGACCTCGGGGTTGACAAGTGCATCTTCGAGTTCATTGATGGTGTCAAGGTTGACACCCTGGTATTCGATGCGGAATGGGTTATTGAAACCCTTCAACTTCGGAACACGCTGCTTGAGGGGCATCTGTCCACCTTCGAAGCCGCGAGCAACCTTGCCGCGACCACGTGAGTGCTGACCCTTGGTACCGCGACCGGCAGTCTTTCCGCCCTTGCCACCGATACCGCGACCAAGTCGCTTTTTTGGATGGGTTGAACCAGGTGCTGGTGCTAATTCGTCAACGCGCATTGGTCAGCTCTCCTTCGAATCAGTCGAAGATGAAACTTCGATGAGGTGTGGCACTCGGGCAATCATGCCGCGAATTTCGGGACGATCGGGCAATGTATTGGTCTTGCCAATACGACCAAGACCGAGTGCACGCAATGTTCCGCGGCTCTTGGGCTTGGCATGGGTGCTCGACTTGATCTGGGTCACCGTAATGGTGGGCCCTGTGTGAACGACTGTTTGGTAGGTAGCCATAATCAGTGACTTTCTCCTGCAGCAACGGCACGCTTGGTTTCGTTGTAGGCCTTAAGCAAGCCCTTCGGTACGAAACTATCGGCGGGAATGCCACGACGAGCCGCAACTTCATCGGGACGCTGCAATGACTGCAGACCGTTGATGGTGGCGCGAGCCACGTTGATGGCATTGGATGAACCAAGTGACTTGGCCAACACATCGTGAATGCCAGCCTCTTCAAGGATGATGCGAGCAGCACCGCCGGCGATAACACCGGTACCAGGAGCTGCGGGCTTGAGCATCACGCGACCAGCACCCAAGATGCCGATGACGGGGTGCATGATGGTGCTGCCAGCAAGGGCAACCGAGAACATGTTGCGCTTGGCGTCTTCAGTTCCCTTTTGGATAGCCAACGGAACTTCCTTGGCCTTTCCGTAACCGAGACCAACGCGACCGTTGCCGTCACCAACGACGACGAGTGCGGTGAACGAGAAACGACGACCACCCTTGACGACCTTGGCCACGCGATTGATATGAATCACGCGTGACTCGCGGCCACCTTCAGGGGTGTTGCCCATACCCGGAGGCGGACGGTCACCCTGGCGCGGGTTGCCGCCGCCGGGACCACCTGAACGCGGGTTCGGATTGGGGTTGTTTGGTGTATTCGTCATCAGAACTCCAGACCTGCTTCACGAGCGGCTTCAGCAACCGCAGCAACACGACCGTGGTACAAGTAGCCACCGCGATCGAAAACAACTTTCTTGACACCAATTGCTTGTGCACGTTGCGCAACAGTTGCACCTAATGCCTTAGCGACTTCGACGGTGCTTCCACCAGCGGCACGCAATGCCGGCTCATTCGAGGACACCGAAGCAATGGTGACACCGAGATCGTCATTGATCACTTGAAGCATGATGTGCTTGTTCGAACGGTACAACGACAAGCGGGGACGCTCGGCGGTGCCGTGGATCTTCTTACGAACTCGGTTGTGACGTACAAGGCGACTCTCACGACGCTCTTTACTGATCTTGCTCATTGGATCTCCCTACCGGAATCTTTTCTCGGCATTACTTCTTGCCGGCTTTGCCGGCCTTGCGCAGAATCTTCTCGCCCTGGTAACGCACACCCTTGCCCTTGTAGGGCTCAGGCTTACGAATGGAACGAATGTTGGCAGCTACTTGGCCGACAGTTTCTTTGTCGATACCTTTCACGATGACCTTGGTCTGCACGGGCACTTCGAAAGTGACACCTGCGGGGGCTTCCACATCAACGGGATGTGAAAAACCAAGGTTGAGACGAATGGAGCTTGGGCCCTTCAACTCGGCGCGATAACCAACGCCGACGATGTCGAGTTCTTTAGCGAAACCAGTAGTGACGCCAACAACCATGTTGTTCACGAGTGCGCGGCTCAAGCCGTGCAAGCTACGTGATTCACGCTCGTCATTGGGACGCTCGACAACCAAGTTGCCTTCGTCTTGACGAACAGTGATTCCACCAACAAGAACGCGACTCAAAGTTCCCTGAGGACCCTTGACCGTTACTGAGCTTCCGTTGATGGAAACATCAACACCCGCCGGGACGGGAATAAGTGCTTTACCGATACGTGACATGTTGTCTCCTGATCACCACACGTAACAGAGAACTTCGCCGCCGACTTTGCGCTTACGCGCTTCACGGTCGGTCATGAGTCCCTGACTGGTGGATAGAACGGCAACACCAAGTCCACCGAGCACGCGAGGCACAGTGTCGGACTTGCGGTACACGCGAAGTCCAGGTGTTGAGATGCGCTTGATACCGGCGATAGTGCGACGGCGCTCGGCCGAGTACTTCATTCCGATGTTCAAGATTTCGCCTGGTCCCTTGGTGTTGGGAGCAACCGTGAAACCAGAGATATAACCCTCTTGTTCCAAGATCTTGGCCAGAGCAACTTTTTGCTTCGACGACGGCATCTTGACCTCATCGTGCATCGCCGTGTTGGCGTTGCGGATGCGGGTCAGCATGTCGGCAATAGGATCAGTCAACATAACGCCTCACCAACTCGACTTCGTTAGGCCGGGGATTTCTCCAGCGTGAGCCATCTCGCGAAGGCACACACGGCAGAGTCCGAACTTGCGGTAAACAGAACGAGCACGCCCACACTTGCGGCAACGTGTATAGCCACGCACCTTGAACTTCGGTGTTGCATTGGCTCGGTTAATTAAAGATTTCTTTGCCATGAGTCAGTACCTCTCGCTCACTTCTTCTTCTTGGCTGCGAACTGCGGTCCACGAGTCGTTGGCTTCTTCGGTGCAATGGCTGCATCAGCGCCACGCTTGAAGGGGAAGCCAAACGCATCAAGGAGTGCCCGACCTTGGGCATTGTCGACAGCGGTGGTCACGATGGTGATGTCCATACCGCGAGGGGCATCGATCTTGTCATATTCGATTTCGGGGAACACTGTCTGGTCAACAAGACCGAACGAGTAATTTCCACGACCGTCCCATGAATAGGCCGGCAAACCGCGGAAGTCACGGATACGAGGAATCGCAACGGCGATCAAACGATCGAGGAATTCCCACATGCGGTCACCACGAAGAGTGACCATGCAACCAATGGCTTGCTTCTCACGAAGTTTGAAGTTGGCGATCGAGTCGCGTGACTTGGTCACCTTGGGCTTTTGGCCGGTGATGCGAGTCATGTCGGCGACAGCTCCTTCGAGCAACGACGGCTGCTGAGTTGCACGACCAACACCCATGTTGATCACAATCTTTTCGAGACGTGGAACCTGCATGATGTTGGGCAATTCGAGCGAAGCCTTGAGGCTGTCACGAATTTCGCTCTGATACTTCGCCTTTAAACGGGGCATCGTAGTAGTGCTCATGAAATTTCCTCACCTGTCTTACGAGCGATGCGCACTTTCTTGCCATCGGCCAAAACCTTGTAACCAACGCGCGTGGGCTTGCCCTTATGCAAGAGCATCACATTGGATGCATCAAGCGGCATGTCACGGTCGATGATTCCACCTTGTTGGTTGGTACCACTTGGCTTCTGGTGCTTCTTCACAACATTGATTCCGTCAACGATGATCTGGTTGGTCGTGGGCATCACACGCGAAACGGTGCCTTCTTTGCCCTTGTCCTTACCTGAGATCACCACAACGGTGTCACCTTTTTTAATTTTCATCTCACAACACCTCCGGCGCTAACGAAACAATGCGCATGAACTTCTTGTCACGCAATTCGCGACCAACTGGTCCGAAAATACGAGTTCCTCGTGGAGTGAGGTCATCTTTAATGATCACGGCAGCGTTCTCGTCGAAGCGGATGTAGCTGCCATCGGGACGGCGCTTTTCCTTCTTGACACGAACGACGACGCACTTGACGACATCACCTTTTTTGACACCTGCACCGGGAATTGCGTCCTTCACGGCAGCCACAAAAATGTCTCCGATCGAGGCGTAACGGCGACGAGTACCACCGAGCACCTTGATGCACAGAACTTCTTTGGCGCCACTGTTGTCGGCAACCCGTAGACGACTTTCTTGCTGAATCATGTGTTCTTCTCCGTCGTTCCCAGGCTCACTTGGCCCGCTCGAGAATCTCGACGAGGCGCCAGCGCTTTGTCTTCGATAACGGACGGGTTTCCATGACGCGCACACGATCGCCAACATTGGCGTCGTTGGCCTCGTCGTGGGCATACAGTTTCTTGGTGCGCATGACGAACTTGTTGTACTTCGGGTGGCGCACTCGCTCGACCACTTCGATGACCAACGTGCGGTCCATCTTTGAAGAGGACACGATGCCCTCACGTACCTTGCGTGGTGCGCGTTCTGTTGTTTCGATTGTTTCAGACATCTGATTCACTCTCCGGCCTCAGCGGCAGCGATTTCACGCTGACGGATAAGGGTGTTGATTCGTGCGATGCGGCGACGAACACGACGCAATTCGCTATGGGTGTCGAGCTGACCAGTGGCGCTACGGAAGCGGAGGTTCAATGCCTCTTGCTTAGTAGCACGAAGCTGCTCAACCAATGATGTGAGGTCGAGTTCGCTTAGTTCAGCGCGGTCTTTGCTGGCTTGAGTTGCCATGATCAGATCGCCTCCTCGCGGGTGATGATGCGAGCCTTAATTGGCAACTTTTGAATGGCCTTGTTCAAGGCTTCAAATGCCTGCTCGCGACTTGGGAATGACAATTCGAACAACACGCGACCAGGCTTGACCACGGCTACCCAAAATTCGGGGTTGCCCTTACCGGAACCCATGCGGGTTTCAGCTGGCTTCTTGGTGACGGGCTTATCGGGGAACACGTTGATCCAGACCTTGCCACCACGCTTGATGTGACGGGTCATAGCAATACGTGCAGCTTCAATCTGACGAGCGGTTAACCAGCACGGTTCAAGAGCTTGAATTCCGTACTGACCAAAAGCCAGTTCGCTTCCACCCTTGGCCATACCGCCGGTACGACCACGATGGTGCTTACGATGGGCAACTTTGCGAGGCATCAACATAATGAATCAGTCCTGTGCACGGAAGTGCGGGGTCTCGTGCCCATCGTGGGTGCGGCGGGCAATTTCTTCTTCCTCGTCGAGCAACTTCTCGAGTTCGGGATCGGCTTCTTTAATGAGCGGAGTAGCAGCCAATTCGGCGGCTTCTTCGGCCTTGCGGCGTCCGCTTGACGACACAACTTTACGCGCACCAGGTGCACCAGATGTTTCGCCAACAGCCATGGCTGCTTCACGAACAATCTTGTCGTCAGTCACGGGCTTGTACGGCAAGATGTCGCCGCGGTAAATCCAGACCTTCACACCAACGCGACCACTTGCGGTACGAGCTTCACGGAAGCCGTAGTCAATGTCGGCACGCAATGTGTGCAACGGAACGCGACCTTCGCGGTACCACTCGGTACGGCTCATTTCGGCGCCACCGAGACGGCCCGAACACTGAACACGAATACCAAGTGCGCCAGCTTTTTGTGCGTTCTGCACAGCACGCTTCATGGCACGACGGAAAGCAATACGACCAACGAGTTGATCGGCGACGCCTTGAGCGATCAATGCTGCATCAAGTTCTGGTGACTTGATTTCGACAATGTTCAACTGCACCTTCAAGTTGCCGGTGAGCTTGGTGAGACCTGAACGAAGTTCGTCGGCCTTGGCACCTTTACGACCAATAACAATTCCGGGACGGGCAGTGTGAATGTCGACCTTCAAGGTCTCGCCACGCTTGCGCTCAACTTCGATCCGCGAGATCGCGGCATCGGGAAGTGATTCCATGATGTAAGCGCGAATCTTCCAGTCTTCGGTGAGGTATTCCTTGTAGTTGCGCTCGCTGAACCAGCGGCTCTTCCAGTCGGTGGTAATTCCGAGACGGAAGCCGTAAGGATTGATCTTTTGGCCCATCAGTTGGTCTCCTCAGCCTCAGGCGACGCGTTTTCAACCGAAGTAGTTTCGACTGCTGTTGCTTCGATCCCCGTATTTTCCATTGATGTCTCTTCGAGTGTTACTTCTTCAACAGTTGTTGACTCAGTTGATGTATTTTCAGCTGCATCATCGCCACCATCGGTGCGCTTGGTGCGGCTGGCCTGAACGCGAGCACGACGATCAGCAACACCGCCACCGCGAGTTGCACGGCGACCGCTGACTGCACGCTCACGACGAGCCTGGACAACTGTCAAGAGTTCAGCATCAATCACGCCGAGCACAATGGTGATGTGGCAAGTGCGCTTGTTGATGCGAGTTGCACGGCCCTTGGCACGGGGCTTGAAGCGACGCAAGGTCGGACCTTCGTCGGCGTAGCAAGCCTTGACGTACAAAGTTTCTGCTTCGAGGCCATCGTTGTTCACGGCGTTAGCAACAGCTGATGCCAACACTTTGCGAATCACGCGAGCAGCTTCACGCTCGGTGAACTGCAAGACCTGATCGGCCATGACAACATCGCGACCGCGGATGAGATTGAGGACAACGCGTGCTTTCGATGCTGACATGCGTGAACCGCGAACACTTGCTTTCGTTCCGGTGCGCTCTCCAGCTACGAATGAACGCTCATTGAGCTTAGGACCAGTCATTACTTGCGACCCTTCACGTTCTTCTCTTGACCTGCGTGATATTTGAAGGTACGAGTCGGTGAGAATTCACCGAGCTTGTGACCAACCATTGATTCGGTGACGTACACCGGAACATGCTTACGACCGTCATGCACCGCGATGGTGTGACCCACCATGTCGGGGATGATTGTCGAACGGCGACTCCAGGTCTTGATGACCTTCTTTTCATTGGCTGCGTTCAACGCGTCCACCTTTTTTACGAGGTGGTCGTCAACGAACGGCCCTTTTTTCAAGCTACGAGACATCTAATGCACCTATCCTTTACCGGCGGCCCTTGCCGGAACGACGACGACGAACAATCAACTTCTGTGATGCCTTATTGCCATCACGTGTACGGCTTTCTGGCTTGCCCCACGGAGATACGGGAGGACGACCACCAGAGGTCTTACCTTCACCACCACCGAGAGGGTGATCGACCGGGTTCATGGCGACACCGCGAGTTTGCGGACGAACACCCTTCCAGCGGTTACGACCAGCCTTACCGATCTTGATGAGTTCGTGTTCGGAGTTGCCGACTTCGCCAACAGTGGCACGGCAATCGATCAAGACGCGACGCATTTCAGTTGACGGCAAACGCAAGGTTGCGTAGTCGCCATCTTTTGCAACGAGCTGCACGCCGACACCAGCCGAGCGAGCCATCTTGCCACCCTGACCAGGGCGCAATTCGACGTTGTGAACAACAGTACCGACTGGCATGTAGCGCAATGGCAACGCATTGCCGGGCTTGATGTCGGCCTTTGAACCATTTGATACATGATCGCCAACATTCATGCCCTTAGGAGCAAGGATGTATGCCTTCTCGCCATCTGCGTAGTGCAACAAAGCAATACGGCAGGTGCGGTTGGGGTCGTATTCAATTGTCGCAACTTTGGCGGTGATGCCATCTTTGTTGCGCTTGAAGTCGATCATGCGGTACTGCTGTTTGTGGCCGCCACCGCGGTGACGTGAGGTCTTGCGACCATACGCGTTACGTCCACCAGTCTTCGGCTTGCTCGTGAGCAATGACTTCTCGGGGGTCGTTGATGTGATCTCGGAGAAGTCTGACGAAGTCTGGAAACGACGACCGGCAGATGTTGGCTTACGCTTACGAATTCCCATGACGTGATGCCTCAGTTGTTCTCGAACAGTGGGATTTCATTCCCAGCAGCCAAAGTGACGATGGCGCGCTTGGTACCAGGGCGACGACCGGGGCGATTAGTGCCTCGGGTGCGCTGGACCTTGCCCGCACGGTTGAGTGTGTTGACCTTGACGACCTTGACACCCCAGATGGCCTCGACTGCGTCGTGGATCTCGGGCTTTGAGGCATCAACGTGAACGTTGAATGTGTACACACCGGTCTCGATGAGCGCGTAGCTCTTTTCGGACACGATGGGAGCGATGATGATGTCGCGGGGATCTTTCATCACTGACCGTCCTTACTTGCTCCAGGCAAAGATGCCTGCGAGAAAACGATGTAGTCGTTGCACAACACGTCGTAGGCATTGAGTTCGCCAATTTCGATGAGTTGTACTTCGGGGAGATTGCGGAACGAACGGATCGCATTGAGTTCGTCACGACGAACCACGATCAACGTACGACCTTCAAGATTGAGTGCGTTCAACGCTTCAATCGCAGCAGAGGTCTTGGGTGTTTCAAAGTTCCAAGAATCGATGACAACGACTTTTCCTTCGTTGGCACGATCGGACAATGCTGATTGCAATGCAATCTTGATCATCTTTTTCGGAGTCTTTTGCGTGTACTTACGCGGCTTCGGTCCGAGGGCTACACCACCACCAGAGAAGTGCGGTGAGTTGGTTGAGCCCTGACGAGCGCTACCAGTTCCCTTTTGCTTGAGCGGCTTCTTGCCACCACCGGAAACTTCGGCACGAGTCTTGGTGCTCTGGGTGCCAGCACGTCGGTGCGCTAGTTGCGCCGTCACGACTTGGTGCATCACCGGAACGTTGGGCTGACGACCAAAATCGGCATCGCTCAAGGCGACGGTTCCGACTTCTTTACCAGCTTGATTCTTGATCTTTAACGAAGGCATCAGGTCACTTTCCCTTCACCGCGTTGCGCACGATGACAACGCCACCATTGGGGCCGGGTACTGAACCACGAACCAACAACAAACCACGTTCGGCATCAGCCTCAACAACTTCG
>JBIKOO010000022.1:0-27586 GCA_044358015.1 Ilumatobacteraceae bacterium | reverse complement strand
CGAACGACGCTGACAATCCTGCGAGCGACTCCATGGTGGTGTCGGGGCGAAGATGCTCGTCTTTGGCAAGGGCAACAGTGCCATCAGGATTCAAGATCGGAACAACGCTCCGATCAAATCGACCTTCAGCCTGTGCGATGGCAGCACGTTGCTGACTCACCAATGCGAACGCGTCAACATCTTCACGAGTGAATCCACCGATGGTGGCAATGAGGTCGGCAGAAATTCCTTGCGGAACCATCGGGAACATTTCGCGCAACGCGGCGTTGCCTGACGTGAAGTCAGGTGCGCCATCTGGTGCTGGCCAACGTGACATTGATTCAACGCCACCGGCGATGACGAGATCTTGATGTCCGGCTTGAACGCCCATGGCTGCCCATGTGACGGCCTGCTGGCCCGAACCACAAAAGCGGTTAATGGTGACGCCAGGTGCAGTGACTGGCCAGCCCGCGGCCAGAACAGCCATACGGCCGATACATGCTCCGTGATCACCGACGCTGTTGCCATTGCCGACAATGACATCATCAACATCTGAGGTGTCAAAACCGACGCGCTTTTGCAAAGCATTCAAAACTTGAGCAAGTAGTTCTTGTGGATGGATGTGGTGTAACGAACCAGTTGACTTGCCTCGTCCTCGAGGGCTGCGAACTCCGTCAATAATCCAAGCTTCGGCCATGGCGTAACTCCTTTAGGAAGGCGGGGATACCGCACGATCACGCCATTGACCGTAGTCGGCGGACGAGTTGCGCGAGTAACGCAACACCGATGGCGTTACGTCAGAGAGGTCAGGCTTGGGCGGCTCCGGACGCCTGATTCATGAGGTAGACGGCGTCGGTGCGGGCCCGGGCTACCCGAGAACGAATGGTGCCAACTGGGCATCCACAAATTTCAGCGGCCTCGTCGTAGCTGAGTCCCAAAATCTGCGTCAAAACAAAAGCGTCCCGGCGGTCAGGGTCGAGGGACTCAATGAGTTGCGCGAGTTCAATATCTCGAACGGGTGCAACGGCATCTGCGGAGGAGTTGTCGCGCAATCGTTGCATGAGATTGCGCCGACGGGTTTGCGAACGAATGTGATCGGCACAAGCACGTCGAGCGATCGTTAATAGCCATACTTTGGCATCGCAATCGCCGCGGAATCGATGCAACGATCCGATCGCTCGAGCAAACGTATCTTGAGTGACATCGTCGGCAGTTTGCTGGTCGGTCAAGTAGGCGCAATAGCGCCACACGTCGCCCTGGCTGTTTTCGATGAAGCGGGTCAGAGCCAGACGATCGCCCCGTTGGGCGCTCATGGCAAGGGTGTTCAACGAATTCACCTACCCATTATGGAACTAAAGAGCGGTTGGGGGCGACTTTTCTGATGTGACCGATCAGAAAAAGGACCATAGTCCCAAAAGCCTGAAAGGGCGGGCGACCGCCACGGGCGATCACCGATCGGGCACAATGAAGGGCGTGGATTGCGGATCAGCTCAAGAGGTGTTGTCAGCTGATCTAGATGGTCAAGCGGGTCCCCTTGAAGTTCGTGCCGCGAAGTTGCATCGTGATTCGTGTGGCCCATGTTCGGCGTGGTTTGACGATGTGAGTCTCCTGCAACGTCGAGTGAGAGTTCGTTCTGCTGAATCGGTTCCAGATTTGTCTGCTGTCATTCTTGAACGATCACATCCACCTCGCCCGGGTCGAGGCGAGTGGGTCCGTTATAGCTTGGTCGTAGTTGCTCTGACGCAACTCGTCATTGCTCTTCCGGACCTCGTAGCTCGTACTGAGCCAGGGACGACAGCACATGAATCGCGTCATATCGGAGCGATGGCAGTCGCACTATCACTTGGCCTGTTGTACACCGCGAAGGTTCCAACACGGGCTTATGGAATCTTGCCGATCACTGCTGCTCTCGCCGCGACCATGGTCGGTTCGGCAATTTTTGATGGAGTTCGTGGCTCCACTTCGATACTCGGCGAGTCAGTGCATGTCCTTGAACTCGTGAGTTTTGTTTTGGTGTGGTTGCTCGCAGGACGACCAGGAAAACCGCGGTTCATGCGACGCAAACCCCGGTCGATCCCGGTTGTTGCTGACCGACTTGACCAAGTGGCGTAAGTCGTCCGCGACGAACGATTTACGGCTCGGGTAAATCAAACCCGACAATGGCGCCACCATCGTCACAGTGCGGCGTTGAATCGATCTTCTTCGCGAGAACGCAACGCAGTATTGACGCGTTGACGTTCAAGGACCTGTTGCAAAGTTTTGGCAGCTTGTGGAATGGCATGTTCGGCAAAAAATGCTTGAACGTCTGCTTCTAATTCTGGAGTGTTGAGGAATTTGACGGGATCAATCATCCGAACAATCGTGTTCGTTGGGAATTTCACTTGAGCCTGGTCCCAATAGTTGCGAATGAAGTTCCATGCAAGAACGCCATTTTCTCGAAGGGCTATGCAGCGAGCCAAGACGAATGGGGCGTTCTGGCTTTTCACTTCGCCAGCAACAGCGAAATTGCATGTTCGCTGTACGAGTTCGGGACTATCAAAATCGGTTAGTGCATAGAGATAACGCAACTGGTCTTGCGGGTTCGCGGTCGTGCAGAATTTGTCAAGGAAATACTCGTAAGCACCTTCGCCACTTGTTGATGCGACGACTGTTGTTGCTGCCGCGACTAGTTCTGGATGTACTGAATTGGCTTGTTCGTCGTGTTGCTCAAGTAGTTCTTGGCATTTTTTCTGAGCATCGGTGTCGTTGCCATTGACCGCCAATAACACGACAAGGATCCCGCGCAGTTTGGCTCGTAGATCGTCTTCGCCAGGTTGTGTCTGCCATCCCAGTTCGGCGACGACTGGAGCGATCAACGCACGAATTCTCTGTTGGAGTTTCGGGTAGTTCGATTCGTTCAAGAGACGTCCGCAACCGCGAAGTCCGATCGCGATGGCTTGCCAAACTGCAAGATCACGTTCATTGGTGAATCCACTGACGAACGACACGAAGTCAATTGCGGCCAGGCGTCCAGCGACAACGGCGTTCCATGCGTCGTCGACGATGCTGTAGCGCTCAATGACTGCAAGTTTGGCTAATTCTGGCCCTTGAAGTCGTGTGAGTAGTTCGGGGGAATAGGCAATGCGGTAGTAGCCGTAACCACCAGCATTGACGACTATTGCTTCGTTTGAGTTATCGATTGAAATCTCGAGTGGTTGATCAGATAGTAAGTATTTGGTATCTGACCCATTGATGCGAATATGGACTGGGACGAGCCAATGTTGCGTCTCAGTCAGTAACTCGGGGGTAAACGAGAAGCGCTGCTGCTGGAGAATCAGTTTCGTTTTCGTCGCATCAAGACCTGCCGTGATGAGGGGATAGCCAGGTTGCCAAATCCAGGAATCCATTAACTCACGAACTGGTTCTCCACCATCGCGTGACACCGCAGTTTCGATGGCGTCCCATAAGTCAGAAGTTTCAGTATTTCCGTATGAATGGGTGTTCAAATAGAGCCGAATTCCTTCGCGGAATCGTTCGGTCCCAAGATACTGCTCGAGCATTCGCAAGAGAGAGCCACCCTTTTGATACGTCAGAACATCAAACATTCCTTCACAATCTTGGGGTGATCGAACTTCGAACTCAACGGAACGCGTGTTGATCAGAGAGTCAACTTCAAACGCCGCGGAACGCTCGAGGGAAAAACTCGTCCATCGCTTCCATTCCGGTCGGAAAGAATCGACAGCAGCTACTTCCATAAAGGTTGCAAAGGCTTCATTCAGCCAAATGCCGTTCCACCATTTCATAGTGACAAGGTCGCCAAACCACATGTGGGCGAGCTCGTGACTCACAACATCGGCCACATTTTGTTGATCGGCTTGTGTGCTGGTTGCTGGATCGACGAGCAGAAGGCTCTCGCGATAAGTAATACAGCCGACGTTCTCCATTGCTCCTGCGGCGAAATCGGGCAATGCCACCATGTCAATCTTGGCGTCGGGGTAGGGGATTCCGTAATAGTTGACAAACCAGCGCAGGCTCTTGACTCCAAGATCCATTCCGAAGTCCGTTAAATGCCCCTTGCCGGGAGTGTGAACTATTCGCAACGGAACTCCGTCAACATTAACTGGTGCTGTTGCTTCGAGTTTGCCGACCACAAACGCCACGAGGTAGGTACTCATTGGCATGGTGTCGGCGAACTTGACGGCGACTTTGTCACCTTGCTCGCGCGACACTACTGAGCGTGAAATTTCGGGACCATTACTGATTGCGAGGTGGTCAGGCGCAGCGATGAGGGTTGTCGCAAAGACAGCTTTGAAATCGGGTTCATCGAAACACGGAAAAGCACGACGGCAATCAGTTGATTGCATCTGAGTTGTAGCGACGACTTGTTGTTGGCCATTTTCATCCACGTATGTGCTGCGATAAAACCCGCGAAGTTTGTCATTGAGAATGCCTGTGAAGACAATGTCAATCATCGCGATTCCGGGTTGGGCCTCTTCGATCAGTCCGATGAAAAGTCGCTCTGATTCGATGTCAAGACTGAACGGAGCAGGTTGGCCGTCGACAAATACGGATGTGATGTCAAGTTCGATTGCGTTCAGAACGATGAGTCGCGTCGCTGCTAGAACCTGGGCAGTGATGACAGCTTGGCCGGCAAATGTCGAATCAGCCAGATGGGGTTCGAGCGTGAGGTCGTAGCGGGTGGGAAGAACGTGGCGGGGGAGGCGATATGGGTCAAGGTGCGAGCGGTCAACAGGCGATTGAATTTGGGATGAGGTCACGTCCGAAGCGTACTGTGCGACAGTTCGTGGTCGCCACGCCCGCCATCTAGTTTCACCATTGGGAAGTCTGTTCAGATGCTCTCAAGGGACTAGCGTTACAACTCGTGTCAACACAGCCAAATTCAGAGCCGATATATGACGTTGTAGGAATTGGCAACGCGTTAGTGGATGTCATCGCGCATGCTGATGACAACTTCATTCACGAGCAGGCCCTGGTGAAAGGTTCGATGACGCTTGTCGACACCGATCGGGCACTGCATTTATATAGGGCGCTCGGAACCGCTGTAGAAATGAGCGGTGGATCGGCCGCCAACACGGTCTGTGGAGTCGCAAGTTTCGGTGGCAAGGCTGCGTATATCGGCAAGGTGAGTCACGACGATCTCGGCGAAGTATTTGGTCATGACTTGTTGGCTGTTGGTGTGCACTTCAGCCCCGGACACCATCTAGATGGAATCCCGACGGGACGTTGCATCATCGTCGTCACCCCAGATGCACAACGCACGATGAATACTTTCTTGGGAGTTTCATCGTTTATGGAACCCAAAGATGTAGATGTATCAGTTGTGGCTTCCGGAAAAGTTCTGTACATGGAGGGCTACCTATTTGATCGTGATGATGCAAAGGCGGCTTTTCGTCGAGCTGCACGGGCAGCACATGAAGCGGGCCGAGAAGTTTCGTTGAGTTTGTCAGACAGCTTTTGCGTTGATCGCCATCGTGAAGACTTCCGAGCCCTTGTCGCTGACGAAGTTGACATCTTGTTCGGTAATGAAGACGAGCTTTTATCGCTCTATCAACTCGATACCTTTGAAGCGGCAGTGGCTGCCATTCGTCAAGACAGTTCCTTAGCGGTTATTACTCGCGGGCCTCGTGGAGCATCGATTATTACCCGCGAAGAAATCATTGATGTTCCAGCTGAAGACGTACCGCATGTGTTAGATACAACCGGCGCTGGTGATTTGTATGCATCTGGATTTTTGTTTGGTTACACCAATGGGTATTCGTTGAAGGAATGCGGAATACTTGGCTCAATCGCGGCCGGAGAAGTTATCTCACATGTTGGTCCACGGCCTCTCGTTGAGTTGCATACGCTGTTGCCAAAGTTCTAAGGACACATCATGAGTGGTGGCTCACGTCTTGACATCGCAAAAAAGTGGTTAGAGGCCGAGCCTGATGAAGATATTCGTGTTGAGTTGCAGCAGCTCATTGATGGTTCGATTGAAGAACTAGAAGAACGATTTAGCGGACGTTTGCTATTTGGTACTGCAGGTTTACGTGCACAGGTTGGGGCCGGCCCAATGCGAATGAATCGGTTAGTGGTTCAACAAGCAGCTGCTGGACTCGTTGATTACTTGTTGCGAACCGTCGAGGGTGCGGCCGAAGCGGGAATTCTGATTGGTTTTGATGCGCGTCGTAAGAGCGATGTTTTCGCACTTGATACAGCTCGAGTAGCCGCGGCGCGGGGAATGAAAGCGATGTTGCTTCCGAGCGTGTTTCCGACCCCAGTCCTAGCGTGGAATATCTCACGTTTAGGCGTTGCCGCTGGAGTGATGGTGACGGCGAGTCATAATCCTCCTCAGGACAATGGATACAAGGTGTATCTCGGTTCGGGTGCGCAGATTGTGCCGCCACATGACGAACTGATCTCCGATGCGATTGAAAGTTTTGATGCGACCAGTATTGAACTTGCATCTGAAGTTTCACCTCTCATTCAGATTCTTGGTAATGAATGCATCGACGAATACATCAAGTGGTTGCCGTCGGTGCGGTTGTGTCGGGATGTACCGAGAATCAAGGTCGCCTATACGGCGATGCATGGTGTTGGTGGAGATACGGCACTTCGAGCCTTTGCATCGGCCGGGTTTGATCAACCGGTTGTGGTTGCTTCGCAGCAAGAGCCCGACGGTTCATTTCCGACAGTGTCATTTCCGAATCCTGAAGAACCAGGTGCGATGGACTTGGTGATCGATCTCGCCCGCCAAAGTGGTGCGGCGATTGCTTTGGCCAATGACCCCGATGCCGATCGACTGGGCGTGGCGATACCGATAACGGGAGATTCGTCGGGCGAATGGCGGTTGTTGCGCGGGGATGAAATCGGTTGGTTGCTTGGTGATCACATTTTGCGTCACACGCATGGTGATGATCGTTTGGTCGTGACGACCCTGGTGTCGTCGTCGTTATTGGGCAAAATGGCGCACAAACATGGCGTGGCCTTTGAAGAGACTTTTACGGGATTCAAATGGATTGCGGATGCGGCAATGAAACGTTCGGATAAGCGTTTGGTTTTCGCTTATGAACAAGCGCTTGGATATTTGGTTGCCGATCAGCCGCTTGACAAAGATGGAATTTCGGCGGCGTTGGTGATGACTGAAATTGCGGCCTTGGCGGTGCACGATGGGGTGACGGTTCAGCAGCGACTGGATCAGATTGCTGCTGAATATGGACATCATGTGACTGCCGAACTCAGTATCAAGATGAGTCCGAGTGATGGTGCGGCGGTTGTTGAAGAATTGCGTGCGAATCCACCAGTGATGATTGGTGGGCGACAAGTAGTCGGAGTAGAAGATTTTCCCGAGGCGAATTTGTTGCGGTTGTGGCTTGATGAAGTGGGCGGTCGGGGAGTGCGTTTGCAGATTCGGCCGAGTGGAACTGAGCCCAAGGTGAAGTTGTACGGCGAGGCAGTTGATTTGGCCGCGAGCGAACTCCAACAACTCTTGGCCGCCCTCACCCCCTAACCCATCCCATTGGGCGCGAAAACACCCCGTTTTCGGTGGTTATTTTTCCCAAGTCGTCGCCGAGTGGCGTTTTGTCCGCACACAACTCGGCATGAATTTATGGAAGCCGAAACTACGTGAATTATTGGCATCGCAATCTGGAATTGTTTCTTTGAAACAAACCCGCGAATTGGGATGTCCATCGACAAGCCGAGAAAGACTCGTGACCTCGGGTCAACTTTCAGTGGTCCTGCCGGGGATATATCGATCAACAACTTGGCCAATGGGTCGCGATCAACTGAAGGTCGCTGCATGTCTTCGCAATCCTTGCGCAGCGCTCGCATTTACGACTGCTGGGCAAGAATGGGGACTGCGTCGAATGCAGGATGAAAGGGTGCACGTCCTTGTTCCGCACGGGTCTAGTCCAGTCCTCGAAGGAATAGTTGTTCACCGTTGTCGAAAAATTGACCCGATTGATCTGGTGGAACGGCCCGGAGGAATCAGGGTGACAAGCGTTGCGCGAACTTTGTTTGATGTGGGTGCGGTTGTCGGCACTTTCAAACTTGAGTCAGCACTTGAACAGGCCTTGGACAAAGATTTGGTTCGGTTTGATGAATTGGCAGATTCGGTGCAGAGGCTTTTTCACAAACGTCGACCTGGCTCCCGAGAAATACGAAAAGTGATCAATTCGCGAAGTGATTGGTCGGATTCGGTGCAGAGCGAGTTGGAACTTCGGGTCTTACGCATGATGAAGAAACTGGGTTTTCCGGAACCAGAAGTTCAGTTTGTTCTTCGGTCGGCTGATGGGTCAGTGATCCGGTTCGACTTTGCCTGGCCCGATGTCAAGATTGCACTGGAGATTGATCATTCTTTTTGGCATACAGGTAGTGCGGAATCAAGAAAAGATAAAGGTCGAGATCGTCGTGCCGCCTTACTTGGGTGGCACACTCTCCGTCTGACCGAAGACGACGTAAACCTAAGTTTGGAAAAGGTTCTGGCGGAAGTTTTGCTGATCCTCAGAACTGAACGGGCGAAGTTGGGTAAATGAACCCCCGTTTTCGGGGTGTTTTCGCGCCCAATGAATTATTCGGCGGTGCCGACGGGAGTGTTGTCGATGATCTGATCCAAGTACTCTGACAGGCCGTATCCGACTTTGCCCTTATGTTCGTCACTCACCATCGTCCATTGCGTCATTCCCTCGCTAATTCGCGTGGTCAGCCACTCGCCATCAGGAGTCTGGCGACGATTACGCAACGGGATCAAACTCATCACGTCACCAGTAAAACGCCATTCTCGATCGCTACGGCTCGACTTCAGTACTGCTTCAATCTTGTCGTGATACGTATCTTCACCCTGGAAAACTGTCGAGATTTCGGCGTGATCGCAATAATGCATTTGACCGTTTTCCCAGACGAATCCGCCGCGGGTTCCGGGGCCTTCTTTTTTGGCAACTCGTGACAGCATGAAGCCGAGGTTCTCGTCAAAGTTGGCAGTGAGCCAGCGGTAGTACCACGGTGCTTGCCAGTAACGCGGGCCCCATGAGTGGTCACGTAAGCCGAAGCCGTTGATTTCCCATTCTTGATCACCAACACGAATTGTTCCGTGAGCCTGGATCAACTGCTCGTAGTGGCCCTTGGCAAATTCTTCACCCGGAGTTTCATGTGGCGTGTCGGGTTCGCCACCAAACATGCTTGAGCGACCCTGACCGGTGAACGTGATGTGCGCTTCACATTCTGAATACGGGTTATTTTTGAATGCAGTCTTGGGATCAACCATCTGCTCGGGTTCCGCAAGAACGACAACCTTCCCCGCGAAATCAATTTTGAGTTCTTCAAACGGTTTCACCATGGTCCAGGTGAGACCACCTGCATCAAGCTGATTGTTGTTTTCAATCGCTGGTCGTTTGAACATGAAGGCCACTGAGCCATCGGGCAAATAGATGCACACGGTCATTTCGGCGATGCCCTCATTGGCGCGGTTGCCCATACGGAACCAGCCACCAACTTTGTTCACTGGATCAAAGCAATTGATGTACATGCTTTCGTTGAAGTTCGATTCGGGACCGAGTTCGTGCATGTATTCGTCGGAAGGATCAAGTCGTACGCCCATGCGACCACCGTAGCCGTTCAGAACAGCGTCAATTGCTCCCAGGTGACCGCCACGTCGGTGACAGCCCGCCAAGTGAGCTTCTTGCGCTTGCCCGGCCGTTTGACCTCGAGGTGCTCGGGGCGCAGTGAACGGGCTGCTCCATGGGCGTCATGCACCGTAATGCTGCCGTCCCGTTCGACATAGGCGATTCGCCCCGATTGCCAACGTCCTCGGCCGGCTCGCCGAAAGCGCACTTCTTCGCCTGCAGTCAGCCCGATGCTGTGCAGGACCGCTGCTTGATCAACCGACGACTTTTCGGCGGCAGCCTTGGCCGACGCCGAGCGCGGGGCAGTGGCCTTAGGTGGCATTGCTAACCGTTTCCAAAAACCCGAGCTTGAAGTTTGCGCATTCCAGACAACCAACGATCACGGTCGGCGGCTTTGCGCTGTTCGAACTCGGCAACTTGGGGGTGCGGAAGAATCAAAAACTTTTCTTGTTCAATTGCGTCAGTCACAACAATTGCTACTTCATCAGGTTCAAGAACAACACCCGCTGACCGCACAACATCGCTGGCGATTCCGGCCCCGGGCGTATCGCCTTGGCGCAACATGTTGGTGTTGACGCCTTGGGGACACAAACAACTCACGCGAATGCCGCGATCACCGTAAGTGATTGCCAGTGATTCGGCAAAAGCCACGGCTGCACTTTTAGTCATTGAATATGGCATCGAACCAATTTGGCTCAAGAGACCAGCGGCCGACGCCGTTGAGCAGAAATATCCGCGACCTGCGGTCAACCAATCTTCAATGAGATACTTCATCGCCCAACGATGGGCGTGGACATTGACATTGAAAGCCAAATTCCAATCGGATTCTGAAGTTGTTTCAATGAGTGTGCCATTGCCAACACCTGCGTTGGCAAAGAACAAATCAATTCCGTTGCCACCGTTGTTTGACAAGAATTGGCGGGCGGTCGCCACTAGTTGCTGGTTGCCAGATTCCGTGGCGACATCAGCAACGACGGCAAGTGCCGAATGTGGCCTTTTTGCGTTGAGTTCTGCGGCCAGTGCCGTAATCCCCGCTTCGGCGATGTCGGAGACAACGACCCACGCACCAAGATGGTGAAAGCGACGGGCTAGGGCTTCGCCGATACCGCCTGATGCACCTGTGATGACGGTTCCGGCTCCATGTAATTCCATATCCCGATCGTAGGGGCTGGGTGCTGTGCCCGACGACGCCTTGGGCTGACCATGTCAAGAAAAAAGACCGAGATACGATGCACATATCAGCCCGTTCTATGCGTTACTTTCTCAGTAGCAAGTTGTTCGAGCCGAGCAATGCTTTCAAGAACCGTGACTAGAGGAGCCATCAATGACTAATGCACAGGTAGCCGACGTGATGACCGATCTTGAAATCAGTGACATCAAAGTCGTTTCGGCCGATGTCATTAAAGAGGCTCTTTCAATCATTGATTCGGCGCTGTCCGATCTCGTGAAGCGTGAACTGGTGTCAACTGGCGAAGTGAGCGACATGTTGCTCGACGTTCGCAATTTGTTGACGACCGCAATGCGTGGCTGATTCGTTAAGAATCGGTTGCTCTCGCCGTTAACCCTTTTTCGGCCTTCTTTGTTTTGTTGATTTTCGGGCGGGTTTTTTCTTCGTTTTGGTCTGCAGTAATTCGTCGAATGAGTCAGTGAGATGCTGATGGAGTAGATGCGGATTTTCGATGGCGCCTGAATCCATGTGCAGACCCATATCTAGATGACCGACGTGTGAGATGAGTGTCAGGTTGAACGCAACTCCTCCCAACGGTCCAAGCGGAAAGTTGTTAATGATTTCTGCACCTGCGACGTAGACGGGCAGGGGAGTCCCTTTGACATTGGATGTGGCGAAGTCGACGGTTTGCGATTGCAGGCGGGCGATACGAGTCAAAATGCCGGTGGGCATTGATGACGACAGCGCTGAAATTGCGTCAAGTGCCTTTGACGTCGAAGCTCCGCTGGCATCGAGTGTTGCTTGGTGGACCAGGTTAAAGCGATCCTTCATGGTCATTTCACCAGTGGGAACTAGCAATCGGGCCAACGAGAAAGCATTGGTCTGTGATCCATCTCCGGAATCTTTACGAGTACTGATTGCCATTGACGCTCGTAGATGTTCAACAGGTGTTCCAAGTTCGCGGTGATAGCGACCGGATGCATCGCTCGCGGCGGCAAGTAGAACTGTATTGAGGGTTCCACCTAGTGATCGGGCGATTTCGCGAGTTTCTAAGAATGGAATTTCGAGAACAGTGCTATGTCGTTTCAAAGACCGAGTCGTCCACAGCGGAGACTTAGCAGGGTCAACATCGGTCATTTGTCCGAGAAGGCCGCGCAATGTTTCTATAGTTGCGGATCCATTACTGGGAATTTGTGTTGGGTCAGCGAGTAGATCACGAATTTGTTTGACCAATGCGAGCGGCAATTTAAGTGGACCGGACAATAAGTCCCGCCACATATCGCCCTGCAACATGTTGGGTTGTGCTGACGCATCTTTGACAATCGTTGCATCAAGCGGTAGAGGTTCGGCGGCGTCACGTTCAAAGTCAAAAAACTGGAGCGATAACTGCACACTTCCTTCGCCGTCAGCGATGGTGTGATGTAATTTCTCGACCAACAACGCTTGGCCATTTTCTAAACCTTCAATCACAACGAATTGCCAGAGAGGTCTTGTTCGATCAAAAGGATCTGCAGTGATCAGCGTCGCGATATCTAATGCTTGCTGAAGCGAGCCTGGTGCGGGAACAGCAATGCGACGAACGTGATAGTCAATATTGAAATCTGGATCTTCGACCCATAACGGAGGAGTCAGGTTGGCCGGTGTTGATTGGACTTTCTGTCGCAAACGTGGAATCGCAATGGAAGCTCGTTCCATGCGCCGACGAAGACGCTCAAAATCTGGTGCTTGATCAAGAAGTGAAAGATTGGAAAAAGTTGACGAAAGGTAAGGGTCTTTGTCGAGACGCCACATCAGGCCTTCGGTGTCAGACATTTTGTGGTCGAAGCGGATCTCCATGGCCATACCTTTCAGGCTACGGTTCAAGGGCGATGAAATTTCTTGGCGCAATAGTTGCTGTCGGCTTGTCGACTATGGCAATTGCTGGTTGCGGCGATGAAGGGCAGGTCACAGAGCCTTTTGGTGCCGAACCTGTGCAAACAATGGTTGAAACTGCAGCAAAGTTTGCTGATATTGCAGTTGGGATAGACCCCTGGGAAGTGGTGGTTTGCCAGATACCACAAGACACCACGGATTCCCTGTATGAACCGGTTGATGTGCGTCTTGACTTGACGAGCACAGAAATTATTGCCGCACTCACACCAGTCGTGGACTATTTCTCGCGCTGGTCGCACGGTCAATATCAACCGAACTTCACCGCTGTTTCTGGAGTTTCAATTGGCGTCGATGAAAAATCGGAAATGTGTGTTGATCGAGCATTAGACAAAGCTTCTGCTGCTACTCGAGGCGTATTGGTCATTGCCGATGCGCAACATACTGAGGTGGCAGTCGGTGGATGGGGCCGACCTGGCACGCCATGTGAAGAGAATTGTTCCGCAAAACAAACTCGTCGAGCGGTGTACGTCGGTGCTTCAGACTTCATGCCATATTGGAAAGGCAACCCTCCGTTGGATTTGGTTGAACACGAATTGGGTCATGCGCTTGATTGGCCCCATAGCAGCACATCGGTGGACAGTTTTGGCAGTGGCGTCTATGACAGTGATGTTGATGTCATGAGCAATAGTGCGGGGCCACGAGAAAACTTTCCTGACACCCGCAATGCTCCCGGACCACTTGCTATCAATATGTATCTTGCGAAATGGTTGCAAGATACTCACGTTGCGTCTCTTGAAAGTGGGACGACAAGTTTTGAACTTGTTGCTACTGAAACTGATCTCGCAGTCGATGGAGTGCGACTACTCATCGTTGCAGTCAACGATTCACTCGTCTTGACAGTTGAGTTGATCAAGGCCTCTGGCGACAACCAGCATTTACTTCATGACCGGGTGGTCGTACATCAAGTTGAAGTAGTAGGCGAGATCGGATACGAACGTCGACAAACCGTTTTGAGTGATGACCTATTGAGCGGTGAACAATGGTCAAACGAACGTGTGCAGATCAAGATTTTGGAAATTACTTCAGATCAATCAGTAACAACGGCGAGCGTTGAAGCAACAGTTTTGCAATAACGTTTTTACTTGAGCAGTTTCACAATTGGGCGAACTGCGAGTCCAAGCACCAATCCAACCAAGGCTCCACCAATGACGTCAGATGCGTGATGAATACGCACAAATGCCCGGCTAGTGCCAACAATCGCGGCCAGACCAAACCATAAAGGTGCCGATTTTTTGCCATCTAAAGTGGTCAAAACTACTGCGGCAAATGTTGCGGCGCTGGCGTGGCCACTCGGAAAACTGCTCGTCGAAGGCGTTCGCACTTCAAAACGATCGTCCCCACTTGACGTGGGGCGATCACGTTTGAAAAGACGTTTGACTCCTTGGTTGACGATGAGTGATTCGGCACCAAGTAGTGCCGCTAAGGCAAATCCCTGGGATGCGCGTTTGCGACTTGTTGTGGCTCGAGCGGCGGCAATGAGATGCCAGACCACACTGAAGTCACCTAATCGACTTGCGGCTAAAAAGACTCGGCCCGCAGTTTTTGACGAGCGCACAATCTCGAGCAACTCATCAACTCGCTGATCAAATGCATCTACCGATGGACCAAAGATTCCAGTTCCTGGAGTTGATCCATCGACTATTTCGGTCATCAGGGTTCCAATGTGTCGGCAAAGGTGTCAATGATGCGGGCCACGCGAATGGGGTCAACAAAAGGCCCAAAGTGATCGAGGTCGCTGTATTCAATGTGATTACCCTGCGGAAGACGGTCGGCAATTGCTTCGGCGAAACCTGATGGTTGGAAAGGCTCGGGGTGCCCGCTCAAAACCCAAACCGGAATATCAAGTTCAGAAAGTTTCTTCCACAGATGAGGAATTTCGGGATTGCGGAAATTCTCGGACTCGAGGGCGGGGTCGCACTTCAGGTGAACGGAACCGTCGTCAGCCTGACTAAAACCACCGCGAACGTAGGCTTCAAGAGCTTCAGGGGTGAAGTGGGTCATCGGCATTTTGTTTGAGTAATTCTCAATAGCGTCTTCAAAAGATTTGAAACTCTTTTTACGTCGCGCCGCACCTTCAGCCAAGTTGTTGGGTCGATTGGCCGGCATGCGCACATCATCGGGCTTCACGATTGGTTCATACAACAGCAGTCCGCGAAAAAGGCCAGGGTTTTTGATCGCGGCAATGAGAAGAGTTGCTCCGCCCATTGAGTGGCCGACTCCGATGATGCCGCCAGGTTCGTTGATTGATTTTGCACATGCGGTGGCATCGGCGCCGTAACCAGCCCACGCGACTTTCCAATCTTTGGGAGCCTTGGTGTCGCCGTGACCGCGATGATCAAATGAATAACAGTGAAAGCGCTTAATTAGGTTGTCGGCAACGGGTTTCCAGCACCGACCATGAAATCCGTTGGCGTGCGAAAGCAACATGTTGGGGCCAGTGCCACCCATGTCATACATTTCGACTTTGACGCCGTTAGTAGATGCGACTTTCACGATGAGGTTCTCACTATTTCTCGACAATGAGACTCAGTCGTCTTTGCGGCGACGCTTTCTCCAACCGATAAATGACCGATCAAGTACTACGCCGAACGCAACGGCGACGATGAGGTTGACCCACTGACGACTGTTGATTTCGAAGAATAAGAAGTTTACGGGCATTCGGTCCCGGTTCTGCAGGACGAAGGCTGCGACGATGGCCACCAGAACAGCGAAACTGACGAGTCCCCAGGGTATATCTCTTGTGTTGGTGCCCTGTTGCTGGTCTTTTGTGGATTTCTCATTCATGATTCATCCATGGTTTGTTCATCATTCTTTGTCCTGACGATCAGTTATTTTCTGGCTTTTTGACCGATGGTTCTCGGGGGAGACCAAGTAGACGTTCGCCGATGATATTGCGTTGCACCTGACTCGTTCCGCCGGCGATGCGGCCGCCCGGTGCTGACAGCACTCCGAAGGCTTCTGGACCAACGAGCAGCGAGTCCATTCCCGAAATGTCGGAGCGCAACATTGATGTCTCGAACATCATCTCGGTGATGCCCAATTTCATGAGTGACGCGGCCGTTGAAGCCACTGGCCCCTGACGCTGGGCCATGGCTTTGTAGGCCATTCCCTTCGACAGCAACTTCACGATCTCTTGTCGTTCGGTCGGCGACAGATCGCGTCCCTCAGCAAGTCGGGAAATTGAATCGAGTCGTCGCTCGAGAGAAATGACGCTTGTCCCAATATGGCCGCGCTCTGACGTCAATACAGCCATGCCAACACCCCAGCCACCATGAAGTGGTCCGAGCAAAGCTTCGGCGGGCATCTCCACATCGGTAAAGAACACTTCATCAAATTCAGCTTCACCAGTCATTTGCTTGAGCGGACGAATTTCAATTCCGGGCAAACTCATGTCAAGCAAGAAGAAACTGATGCCCTCATGCTTTGGGGCATCGGCGTTGGTGCGCGCCATCAATATTCCCCAGTTGCTATAACGTCCGCCCGAGCACCAAACCTTTTGCCCATTCACGACGTAACGGTCTCCGTCGCGCTCGGCTTTGGTGCTGAGTGAACCCAAGTCACTACCTGCGCCAGGTTCGCTGAATAACTGACACCACACATGTTCGGCGCGCAGGGTGGCGTTGAGATGTTTGGCTTGCTGTTCAGGCGTCCCGAATTTTTGTACTGCACCGCCGGTGAGCACTAAGCCGACCATATTGAAAACTCCAGGAACCCCAACCAGTGCACATTCGTATAGCCACTGAGCTTGATGCGCTGCAGTTAACCCTTGCCCGCCGAATTCAACGGGCCAGTGAATTCCGGCCTTGCCAGATGCAAAGAGATGCTTCTGCCAAGCGAGACCCTCGTTCACCATGTCAGGAGGACAAATGGCACCGTAATCACGCGGGGCGAGATGCTTATTTTCAGCCAACCATTGTTTGGCTTCTTGAGCGAATTCGTCCACAGTGATCACGGTGCCACCTTTTCTTTGACGGGCTATTTACAACTTGTTTACTTAAAGAAATTCAAAAATAATGCGGTCTCTTCGCCGAGATTGCTTGGAACCGAGAATGAGTCGCGATTGGTGATGGTGTCCCAGTTGTCCTGTACATCTTCGGGAGTCAAAGTTGGTGAATAGAAACCATTGGTTTCTCCCAAGAACACATGAGCAACACGTCCGCCACCAACAGAGAACAACTGGCCGCTTACGGGGCAGTCTTCGTGTGCCAAGAAGGCAACGAGAGGTGAAACCAAGCCTGGATCAAGCTTGTCTTTGAGCGCACCCAAGATGTCTTCGGTCATACGGGTCATTGCGAGCGGAGCAATGGCGTTGGCCTTGATATTGAAACGGGCACCTTCGACGCCGAGCACGCGAGTGAAACCAACAAGTCCCATTTTGGCAGCACCGTAATTGGTCTGTCCGAAGTTGCCGAACACGCCAGCAGCTGACGATGTGGAAATGATGCGGCCGTAACCCTGTTCGCGCATGTGGACGAATGCGGGCTGGGTGACGTAGAAGGCACCCTTCAAGTGCACATCGAGAACTGGGTTCAACAGATCAGGAGTCATGTTGTGGAATGCCTTGTCGCGCAGAATTCCCGCGTTGTTAATGACGATGTCGACGCGACCGTAGGTGTCAATTGCGGTCTGAACGATCGCGGCACCACCTTCGGGTGTGGCGACTGAGTTGTGGTCGGCAACAGCCTCGCCACCGGCGGCCTTGATTTCGTCGACGACTACTTGTGCGGCTGATGCATTGGCGCCGGTTCCGTCAACCGAACCACCGAGATCGTTGACCACGATGAGCGCACCGCGCTTGGCCATCATTAATGCGTGTTGGCGACCGAGGCCTCCACCGGCTCCGGTGATAATTGCAACTTTGCCGTCGTAACCAAGTGCTGACATTTTGAACTCCTAAATAGTTGATGGTTGAAATATGTGAGGGGTGATGGGGGATATCTGTAAAACTGCAGGTCTGACGCTACCCGAGAGACTTCAAGGCGATCTCAGTCAAAGCCTTGTAATCAAGTTTCCCGTTACCCGCACGACCAACTGTCGCGATTGAAATCACTCGTTTGGGCGCTTTGTACGCAGCGTGATGTTGCTTGATGAAAGCAATGAGATCAGCCTCAACAATAGTTTGACCCGGTAAGGGCTCGACGAGGGCGGTGATGGCCTGTCCGAAGCGTTCGTCGGGGACGCCAACGACCGCCGCATCTGCCACCGTTGGGTGCAACTTGAGGGCTTCTTCTACTTCCTCGGGATACACCTTTTCGCCACCGGTGTTTATGCATTGACTGCCACGACCCAAAAGGCGCACGGTGCCATCGGCATCGATGCTGGCCCAGTCACCGGGAATTGACCAGCGCACACCATTGATGACTTGGAAAGTCTTCGCCGACTTTTCGGGGTCTTTGTAATAACCAATGGGCGTATTGCCTTTGAGGGCCACGCGACCGATCTCGTCACTTCCGGGCTGCACTTCGCGTCCATCTTCGGTGAGAATTTTGGTGTTGGGTCCAAGTTCAAATGAAGCAGTTTTTGACTCACCAGTTGCCGATGTGGTGTTCTGAGCCATACCGATGGCTTCAGATGACCCAAGAGCATCAACCATGATGAGACGCTCGCTGTGTCGTAACAAACCAGCTTTCGTTTCGGAAGCGAACATCACTCCGCTTGAAACAATGACTCGCAACGATGAAAGATCCCAACGATTGGGTTCGGCATCTAAGGCTCGCAAAATGGGTTTGGCGAAAGCGTCTCCAACAATAGACATCGAGTTGATTTGGTATTTTTCGATGGCATCAAGTAGTTCCGTTGGTTCAAACTTGCGACTTGCCATCGTGACGATGCATCCAGCGACCATCAAGTTACTCATCGCGTTAAACAAACCAGTTCCGTGCATCAATGGCGCCGCGGGCAAATTACGCGGACCAGGTTTAGTGGAACGTTCGCCAATGGGGTCACCCTCAGGGACTGGTGGAAGTCGCTTCTTGTTGGTGCTGTCGAGTGTGAGGAAGAGATCTTCTTGCCGCCACATGACGCCCTTGGGCATACCAGTGGTTCCACCGGTATAAAGCAACAACAAGTCGTCGCCAGTTCGTCCCCACGGTCCAGAGACATTCGTCGATGTTCCCGAACCTGCAGCGGTTGCGTAATCGGTTGCCCAGGATGGACACGCGCCAGTTTGGTCATCAACCCACAACCACAAGACAACGCGAGGAACGCGGTGTCGTAATTGTTCAATCGTCTCCGCAAATATCCCGTGAAAGACAACTGCAACAACGTCGGCGTTGTCCCAGATGTACACCAGTTCATCAGCGGTGTAGCGATAGTTGGTGTTCACTGGAGCGAGGCCAGCCTTGAAAGTGGCAAACAAACTTTCCAGGTACTGCGGGCAGTTGTACATGTATTGCGCGACTTTGTCTTGTTGCTTGACGCCGGCGTTCAAGAGACTTTGGGCGATTCCGTTGGCGCGGTGGTTGAAATCGGCCCATGAATAGAGATCGTTTTGATACTGCTGAGCGAGGGCGTCAGGAAGTTGGCGGGCGACTGATTCCCACGCATCGGCGAAGTTCCAGGCGTGATTTGCAGCTGGTGGGGTTGTTGACACGGTTGTTGACACAGTGAATCATCGTAAACGCTTGTTGGTTCGGGCATCGTGCTCGTCGGAGACAGATTGCAGTCATTGTTTGACCTGAATAAGGTCAGTTCATGGATTTTCAGTTACCAGCCGAAGATGACCCCCGTCGAGTTGTAGTTCAAGAATGGATTCGGTCGCACCCGAACCCGTCGGGGCGGGTGCTCGCTGAGGCGGGTTATGTGGCTCCCCATTGGCCAGCACCGTTTGGATTAGAAGCCGACCCCATCCACCAAATCATCATCGATGATGAACTCTCAAAGGCCGGGATTCGACGTCCCGCCAACCCCATCGGTATTGGATGGGCCGGACCAACGATCATGTTTGCGGGTACCGAAGAACAAAAGCAGAAGTACATCTTGAGGCTGTTGTCTGGTGAAGATTTTTGGTGTCAGTTGTTTAGCGAACCCAATAGTGGAAGTGACTTGGCAAACCTCGGAACTCGCGCTGTGCGTGATGGCGATGAGTACATCGTCAATGGGCAAAAGATTTGGACGAGTGGGGCTCAACACGCGAAGTACGGCATCTTGATCGCGCGCACCAATCCATACGCACCAAAACATAAGGGCGTTTCGTATTTCATTTGTCCGATGGACTTGCCGGGAATTGAGATTCGTCCCATTAAAGAAATGACGGGGGCGAGCACTTTCAACGAAGTCTTTTTTACTGATGTACGAATTCCAGTAGCAAACCTTGTCGGTGAGCAAGATGAAGGTTGGCGACTAGCCAAAGTGACTTTAGGTAATGAGCGCGTTTCGTTATCGACCGGTGGCGTGTTGTGGGGAAGTGGCCCCACGGCACTGGAGATGCTTGACGCGGTACGTGATCGAGGACCAGTGAGCGATCCAATCATGCGACAGCGTCTTGCAACTATCTATACAGAACATGTTTTGCTTGACCTCATTCGCATGCGGACACTTTCGGCTCGGTTGCGTGGAGAGCAACCTGGCCCCGAGGCCAGTATTCGTAAAGTTTTGGCCGACGAACACGGTCAAAATGTTATGGAAGTAGCCCGCGATTTGCTTGGCGCAAATGGCATGTTGCGGGGCGGCGATGACAGTAGTGAGCGCGGAGCACATAACGGTTTGGGTGGTGGCGGTGGTGTTGGTTTGCGAGCTCTTGAACATCCAGGGTGGTTTGATGGCTACATGTTTGCTCGCTCGCTGACTATTGGTGGAGGAACGGGCGAAGTGCAGCGAAATATTGTTGCCGAGCGGGTGCTTGGATTGCCGCACGATAACGATGTTCTAAAAGGCATGTCTTGGGCCGAAACTCAGAAATCAGCGTCACATTGATTCAAGGTCGGTCAAGCCGTTTGTGATAGTCATTGGAGGTGAGTAAAAATGTCGAGCATCCAACGCATCGCGCGCTGATTGATTGTGGCGTTGAGTTAGCGAAAGAATTCGGCATGTACGGCTTTACCGTCGAACAGTTGTTGACCACTTCGGGAATATCTAAAGGTTCGCTCTATCACCATTTTGAAGACTTTATTGATCTTATTGAATGCGTCCAGGTCCGGATTTTTACTGAATATGTCGAACTTGATATTTCGGCAATTCAACGGGCGCTTGACGCGGCAACCGATCGAGAGAAATTCGTCAATCTGATTTCGTTGATTACACGAACCGCGATGCAACCGGAGCGCGCAGTGAGTCGAATTCAACGAGCGCGCATCATTAGTGCGACTCAGGGCCGAGAGCGATTTGCTGCTCGTATCGGCCATGAGCAGAAACTCCTTAATGATCAAATGACTCGCGTGATTATCGTTGGGCAAGAACGAGGATGGATCTCTCCTGATTTGAACGCCCAGGCATTAGCCCTTTTTGTTCAGGGTTACGCATTCGGTTTTATTCTCAATGACGTGGCTGAAGAACGTGTTAACCCAGAAGAATTGGTCAACGTCATTGATTCAGTGATTGCCAATCTTCTGATTGTTTCTTAGACCTGGTTTTGAATTCGGTTAGCCGCTTCGCCGAGCGGTGCAAGGCTTGCCACCGCAAACATCGGTGAATACTCCGCCGAATAAAAATTCAGCCATTTGACTCCTGGCCATCTTGTCGTCGCGAGGATCTTCATGAGGGTCATGCCCGCTGCTGGGCGGGGTGACTCCAATCGGAATCATGTCGGCGCCCGAGTCCCATATGACGATGACAGAACCAGTATCCCCATCAGTGACGGAATCAAGACCCCAACCGGGGGTGATTTCGCGTGAGCGGCCATCGGCAACAACCGGGCGATAGATCTTGGCGCCGAGCGAACGTGCTTCGTTGAATGCCGCAAGTTCGCTGACTTGGTGGTCGCCCCAAGCGACGTGCATGAGCACAGCTTTGTTTGGCTGAGTACCTGGGAGTGGATCACGAGTGATGTGATTGATGTATCCGCCGCCTTCTCCGCGATCCCAGAGCATCTGCAGCAAAGAAATAGCAATCGTTCGATCTCTTCGGCTGGGATAAGCCGGTTCCATAATTGATTCGTATTGATCAAAATCAATGGAACGCAACAGTAAGAGTCCGTAGTTGGTAGCCGGAACGCCGAGCACGGCCCGTGAAATATCTGGGGACACGGCGGTTAAAGCAGAGCCCATAATGCCACCTTGGCTATTTCCGTAATACACCAAGTCACCCGCAACTTTGATGTCGCCAAATGCCGGATCAGAAAGGATTCCGTCATCGGTGTTCATTAAACGTCCGAGCGCAATCATGTTGACAATGCCTTGCTGTAAACGGTCGGCGACTGTCGGAAAATTTGAGAGGTCTTGTAATGAAACAACAGCGTTGCCGACGTCGTCTTCGCTCATTCCTGCCCACTTTGTAGCGCAGAATAGAACGTCAGCTTCTTGAGCAAGTGCTCGGACATCCCCGCCGTAATCGATTTCGTATTCGCTTCCGAGTAAGCCGTGTCCGTATAGACCTGGATGCAGAACTGTTGAAGGATCATCGACAGCAACTTTTGGAACTTGACAAATAAACGGCACATCGACGACTTCTCCCAAAATCGGAAGATCGTTGGGTCCAGGTGTCGTTGAGTCATACGCGAATTTTTGACCTGCAGATCCGTTGCCGGTGAGGTGCGTGGGCAACTTGAACGTTCCGGCAACTTGAACGGCGACATCTTCTTTTGATCCTGGGACGATCGAAGTAATTGTGAATTCAGGGGGCCGATTATCAAGCCAATCGAGCGTGTTGTCACGAACCTCCAAGATTCTGCCAGTCAGATTTTGTGTGGAGGCAACCGTGAAATCCCAGGCGAGTTGAAGCGTAGAACGTTCAATTCCAGCCCTGGTCAAAGCCGTGAACATGGCTTCCATTTCGGTTGTACGCCCATTGAGTCGTTCATTGTCGGATGTGTATCCGTCGCGATAGAACTCAAAAATTGGCGAAGGAACCACGTCGGCGCCTGAGTTTGTCTTTAAGTTCCGCATTGCCACTACATAAGAGTGTCCATCAAGTAACGCCACTGCTGGATACACAATGAGCAATGGCTGCTCGCCATCAACTTCGGCGTCTAATTCAGCCCAAAGAGGGATTCGATCGCCTGATTCTCTATCGATGATGACAACTGATGCATCGCTTCGGATTGCTAAATCGGTCCACTCTGGAAGAGCTGACGCTTTCGGGTCAAGATCGGCGATAAAGGTCAGAAGGGGACTGTTGGGGCTAAATCCGTCGTTACGGTTCCATTCATTGGGATTGACAAAAACCCCTTGCGCATTCACGAGTAATCCTTCAGCAGGAATTGCAACTCGCCGGCCAGTAGGAGTTGTTGCATCAGCAACTGTGTAACGGTTACTTGGGAACGGCAAAACACACTGGGATACGTCAAGTTCGTCGCAGCCCGCCGGGCTTGCTGATAAAGCCCCGTCGACCTCAATCTTGAATTCGGGGCTCATTACTTGAGTAACTTGCTCGGGAATTGTTTCTGGAGACGAAGTTGTTGTTTCGTCATTGTTCTGCGAATTCTCATTATTTCCTGAACAAGCACTCGCTATCAGGATCAATATCGTTGCTGTCGCTAGAAATCTTTTTGTTGTCATGAGAACCCCCCTAGGTCACACCTAAGTATCGCGCACAATCAGTACGGCACTAGAGAGGTGCTAGTACGATTTGAGCATGGCTTTTCCCCGAGATTTCGTCCGTTCTTTGAGTCCTTTAGCAATTGTGGGTTGCATGGTGGTTGCAGCATCTTGTGCTTCAAGTAGTTCTCCCAGCGATGGGGGCGTGCTGGCGGGAGCAGGCAACAGTTGCCCGATGCGCTCTGCAGTGACCGATGGTCCGTTGACTGTTGCGACAACAGTCGCGCCGATCACGAGCATCGTGGCCAATATCGCAGCCGGAACCCCGACGATAATTCAAGGCATTGTTCCTGAAGGTACGAACAGTCATACCTATGAACCGCCGCCAAGCGTTGCGGCAACCCTTGAAGATGCCGACATTGTGTTTATCAACGGTCTCGTCCTCGAAGAGCCGACGAAAGAATTAGCTAAAGCCAATGCCCGTAGTGGCTCAGTCATTTGCGAATTGGCAACAACAATCCTCCCCGAGGATGAATGGATTTATGACTTTTCGTTTCCGAAAGAGGGCGGGAAGCCAAATCCTCATCTGTGGACAGACCCACAGATGGCGGGCGATTACGCAGCCCTCATTAGAGATTCGCTGACGGCGGCGGACCCAACTCATGCCGCTCAATATGCAGAAAATTACGCCGCTTTCGCCTTAAAGATTGACGCTATAGATCAGGCCGTATTGCAAGCCACGGCAACGATCGCTGAAGATCAACGTCAATTGTTGACGTACCACGACGCCTACGCCTACTTTGCTCGCACTTACGGCTGGACTGTTATCGGGGCAATACAGCCCTCGTCTTTTGAAGAACCAACGCCCAAAGAAATTGCCGACTTGATGGATCAAGTGAAATCATCTGGCGTGACGGCGATCTTTGGCAGCGAAGTGTTCCCGTCTACGGTTCTTGAGCAAATTGGAAAAGAGACAGGCGTGCGTTATGTCGATGTATTGCGCGATGATGACCTCATCGGCGGACCTGGCGATAGCGACCATTCATGGATGGGACTGATGCGTTTCAACTATGTCACGATGGTTGAGGCACTTGGGGGAGACGCATCGGCATTGAAATCTCTTGATACTTCCGATGTCGGCCCTGATACGGCGAATTATCCCCAGTGAAATCGGTGTCTGACAAGAGCGTTGACTTGATGACATGTGAACACATGTCGTGTTCATACGGCGGCGCCCCTGTCATCGAAGGGGTTGATTTAACGATCAGGCAAGGTGAATTTGTCGGAATTGTTGGGCCGTCAGGCTCTGGCAAAACAACATTGTTGCGGGCCATGTTGGGTTCGGTGAAACCTGTTCATGGTTCAGTGACACGTCAAACAGGTTTACGTTTGGCCTATGTCCCACAAGTAGAAACAGTCGATTGGAATTTCCCAGTGACTGTCGGCGAAGTTGTTGGCATGAGTCGACCGCAACGCCTCATGCGTCCAAAGTCGGCGCGTTGCGAATTGATTTTGATTGAAGATGTACTCGAACGCTTAGGGCTTGGCGGTCTGGTGCAGCGACATATTCGCGAATTATCTGGTGGGCAACAGCAACGCGTGTTCTTGGCTCGGGCGCTCATTCAAAAGCCCGACATGTTGATTCTTGATGAGCCGACGGCTGGTGTTGATGTGCGCACTCGTCACGAAGTTCTTCATGTGCTCGCCGATCTCAACGAAAGTCCGCCTCAGGGAGATGGGATTGCGATTGTTCTCACAACCCACGATCTCAATGGTCTAGCTTCGCACTTACCACGACTGGTGTGCTTTAACCGAACTGTGATTGCCGATGGAACCCCAGCTGAGGTTTTGCAGCCGTACTTTTTGGAGCGCACATATGGGGCGCCCATGGAAGTGTTGCAGCACGGTGGAATGCCCATCGTTCTTGAGCAGGGCGGCGATGAATTGCGCAACCGTTTGAACCGGAGCACTGCTTCATGATCGTCGTCGTCGACTTGCTGGAGCCCTTTTCTTATGAGTTCTTTCGCAACGGCTTAATCATCGCAACTTTGGCCGGAGCCCTCTGTGGACTCATTGGAGTCTTTGTGGTTTTGCGAGGTATGAGCTACATCGGACATGGGTTGAGTCACGCGGTTTTCGGCGGCGCCGCATTAGCAGCGGTGCTGAACCTGAATTATTTCATTGGTGCCGGTTTTTGGGGTTTGGCTTCTGGTCTCATGATCGGTCGAGTGTCACGCAAACGAATTATCGGTGCAGACGCGGCGATCGGAGTCATCACAACGGCCTCGTTCGCGATGGGTCTGGCATTGCAAGCGCGATTCGGTCAGGCCAAGCGCAGTATTGACGCGGTGCTCTTCGGAAATGTACTCGGAGTCTTTACCAGCGATATTTTCGCGGTTGCCGGCGTCGGAATTTTGAGTGTCGTGGTCATCGTCGGTTTGTATCGCAAACTTCTGTTTGCCACATTTGACCCAGAAGTTGCTGGAGTCAGTGGTGTCAGCGTTCCGGCAATGGAAGCAGTATTGATGGTTTTGTTGTCGGCAACGATCTTGGTGACAGTTCGGGTGATCGGAGTTCTTCTGATCTCCGCGCTGCTTGTTTTGCCAGCAGTGACTGCACGATTAATGACGAATTCGTTTGGACGCATGCTGTGGCTGTCGCCAGTTTTGGGGGCGATCTTCGGTGGCGTCGGTATGTACATCAGCTGGTACGCCGATGTTCCAAGTGGAGCGGTCATTATCTTGGCCGGGACTCTGGTTTTTATTGCTGCCTATTCGTCAGTCGGAGTTCGGCGTCGTGCGCAACTTGCCGGCATTAACCACCACTGAAAAATTCCTCGTTACGAGTTGATGACCCACTCGACGCCTTGAGGGGTGTCGCGCACTTCAATTTTCACTGCGGCGAGCCGATCGCGAATCAGATCGGAAAGGTCATAGCGCTTGTCGGTTCGGACAGCAGAGCGAAGTTCAAGCAGCACATTCATAATCGGCTCGAGAGCGTTGCGAGGATCGGCCAGACCGCCGACGGCTGCATCTCCCAAGCGAACAATCATTGATCGTAAAGCAGCATGGGCATGATCCATTTCTTCGCCTTGCAAGGTGTCGGCTGACCACGCATGGATCGCTGATTCAAGCGAAAGGACCGCCCGTGCTGCACCGGCGGCATCGCCAGCAGACATTGCTTCATTGAAGGACCGTTCGGCATTTTGCGTGTCGTTGGCGAGCGATGTCGAGTCTTTCTCAGGTTCTGCTTGCAGAGTGTTGAGCGTTGTCACTTGAATCGGAATATTCGTTGCACCGGTTGCTGGGTCGCGAAGTGCATCAATCGTGATCACGTCGCCAGCATTGTGGATTGTTGAACGTCCCTTGATACGTACGGTGATCGTGCTATTGCCGACGACGGTCGCCGTGTTGGAATCGAGATCCAAAATCACTCCGGTGTGTTCGTCAACTCCAATGACATGTGCGTCGGCGGGGAGTTGCTCTTCAAGTATCGCGAGTCGACGTTCGCCCATGTAGCAAAAACGGGTGTCGTGATGGCCGCCCTCGGCATTGTCGTAGTGGGGAATAACCGCAACATTGAGCCCAATTTCGCCGAGGACATCGAGTCCTTCGAGCCAGTACGGATCATTGCCGACTTTGTAAATCTCGTACACCGGGACCGTGTAACGACCAAGAGTTAACGCAGCAGCAGAGGCAAAAGTGACAGCGCCACCTGTGCGCATTTTCCCGCGCACAATGTCAGGAACAGATGTACCGGCCCATTGGCGAAGTGCGTAAGTCGGACTGCCAGGTCCCGCAAAGACGTAATCGGCTTGGCGGACTCGAGAGAGTCCTTGTTCAATGATCAACGTATCTTCATCATGTAAGCGAGTGAGTCCTGCTACCTCAATGGGGTAGCCGACACTCTTGCGAAAGTACTCGACTGCTTTTGATGCGAGTTCGGAAGCATTTTCTTGAAAGCCGTAGGGAGTATCGAGAACAACTGCT
This sequence comes from Ilumatobacteraceae bacterium, assembly GCA_044358015.1. Taxonomy (GTDB): domain Bacteria; phylum Actinomycetota; class Acidimicrobiia; order Acidimicrobiales; family Ilumatobacteraceae; genus Casp-actino8. Next base: position 285 of record JBIKOO010000022.1, on the reverse strand, counting down.
TTGGGAGTTCCGGAAAATCGCGCGATCAATTCACGGTGATGTTTCATCATGGTGGGTGCAGTTTCACCTGATCCCATGATGGTCAAGATGCGCGGAGAAGTACTCATGAGAAGAAACCATTCTTGTAATTGGTGATCAGTACGTCAGCGCATCGCTCGGGATGCTGGGCGTGTAGATCATGATGTGCTGGGCGAAACCAATGGGCACGACCACTCTTAAGTTTTGCGAGTGCAGCGTTGATCGCAGTTTCTTTGTTGCTCGTCCATCCAACATCGCCTGAGTCGG
>JBIKOO010000208.1:0-2766 GCA_044358015.1 Ilumatobacteraceae bacterium | reverse complement strand
AGAACGGGAAAAGCCTCGCATGGGGGATGCGAGGCTTCTCAACCTGATTCCCTGCGAATGGGGGATTCGCTAGAGGATCTTTCGTGAGCGTTTGGGGGAAACGCTCAGCGATTACGAAATAAAGTATGCCCTATCAGCACCTACAACTCAAGTAGATAGCGGAGATATCTACTATCATTTTTTGAGATGGACCTCCGCCAGATCTCAACTCTTGTCGCAATCGCCGATCATGGATCATTTTCGGCGGCTGCCAAAGCCCTTTTCACCGTGCAATCCAATGTTTCGGCCCATATCGCCCGCCTCGAAAAAGAATTGGGCATCATCGTGATCGATCGTGCAACAGGCCACATCACTGACGAGGGCAACCTTGTTGTTGAGAGGGGTCGCCGTATTTTGCGTGAATTCGACGATATTTCGGCCGATATTGCCGCTCTTGATGATGTCGTCACGGGTGACACCCGCCTGGGCGTCATCGGCACCACCGGTCGTTGGTTGATGCCACAGTTCTTAACTCGGTTACAGCAGGCTCATCCTGGGGTACGCCCAACTATCTCTGAGGGTGGCACATCGAGCCTCATCCCCCGCTTATTGGCTGGGCAAATTGACGCCGCGATTGTCCACTTACCTGTTGAGAACACTGAACTGTTTGTTGAACCACTGTTTGCCGAGGATCTCGTGTTGCTCGTTCACAGCAAACACCCTTGGCACGGACTGCCAAGTTTGCCGATGTCAGCCCTAGGCGATCATCCGTTACTGCTGCCTCCTCGTTCGGCCACGTTGCGTCGCATCATCAGCCGAGCCGCTGACACCCACGGCGTTTCGTTGACCGTTAAAGCCGAGATCGACGGCGTGCGCCTCATGACTTCACTGGCCTTTGAGGGCTTTGGGGCTGCAATCGTTCCTGCCACGGCCATTCCTAACTGGTTAACTGGCGATTTTTCACGCATCACCGTGCCCGGACTGCCGCGGCGCGTAGTCGGTTGGGTGCAACGTAAACGCCCACGCCCTGGCCCACCAACGCGTGAAGCACTCAACATTGCTCGCGATCTCATCAACCAACGCGGTGGTCGACAACCCGGACTTCATGTGGGCGCCGACGCATTCCCGCTCAAGGCTCCATAGGGCGTACTGTACAAGTTGTGAATCCAGTGGCGTTGAGATCGAAGGTGCCTGGCGTAGCCCAAGCCGATATTCGAAATCTCAACGGTCGACAAGTTGTATGGCTTGAGGTCACCGCCGATGATCATCGCGGCGCATTGTCATCTGATGCATCACTCATGATCGCTACCGCTGCTCACGCCGCAGTTGATGCTCGTCTACCTCTGATTGCCGTGATGGCGTCATCAGGAGCAGACCTTCGCGAAGGTTTCTCTGCTTTACATAGTTGGGGACTTGCCGCGAAAGCACTCACCGACTGCTCAGGGATCGTGCCAACCATCATCATCGTCGATGGACCCGCAGTTTCTGGCCCCGCCCTGTTGCTCGGAATCGCCGACCATGTCATCATGACCGAACAGGCTTACGCGTTTGTCTCTGGTCCTTCTATGGTCACTGAATTCACGGGCGTACCAATTGACAATGCCGAACTCGGCGGCGCATCGGCGCACGAAAAGTTCACTGGTGCCGCCACTGCAGTCGTGACTGATCGCGATGCTGCTATCGCATTCGCCGAAAACATGATTGCGTACTTTCCGAATCATCTTGATGAAGAGCCCCCACTTTGGGAGACCGACGATGACAACAATCGTTTAACTCCCGAAGCCGGCGATGTCATTCCAGCAACTTCTACTGGAAGTTATGACGTGCGCACTGTGATTCGTGCGCTTGCTGATGATGGTGAATTTTTAGAACTCAAACCGCGATGGGCGGCCAACCTCGTCACTGGCTTTGCCACATTTGGCGGTCGACCGGTCGGCATTGTTGCCAATCAGCCAGTAGCTCTGGCCGGAACACTCGATATTCCAGCCTCACAAAAAGGTGCCCGATTTGTGGCATTTTGTGATGCGTTCAACATTGCGATCATCACCCTTGTCGACACACCTGGTTTTTATCCGGGCAAAGATCTTGAATGGCGCGGCATGATTCGTCACGGAGCGCAGTTGGTGTTTGCATACGGGCGCGCCACTGTTCCGCGTATTTGCATCATCCTGCGCAAAAGTTACGGTGGCGCATACATCGTGATGGACTCCAAGAAGATGGGCAACGACCTCTGTTTGGCATGGCCTTGGGCGGAGTTGGCAGTCATGGGTGCCGGACAAGCCGCGGCAATTTTGCAACGCCGCGCGACTCCTGAAGAAAAAGCGACTTTCGAGGCCGACTACACCGAACGACTTTTGAACCCCTACGTGGCTGCCGAACGCGGTTACGTCGATGGCGTGATTGAGCCAGCCCACACTCGATCAGCCATTTGTGCGGCCCTTGATGCCCTCGTTGACAAGCGTGAAGTCTTGCGAGGCAAAAAGCACGACAACACTCCCCTCTAAAACAACTCCGATCTCTCTGCGAGACGAATATTCACGCGGCAAATCCTCCCTTTGCGAATATTCCCGGAGTTGGCGCTGTGAGTACGGGGTTTACCCCCAACACTGATTATCCTGCATAGCGGAGGAGCAAGCCTCCAAACGACGACCGACCCGAACAACGGGTCCTACATACAAGGGGACGATCTCGGTGTCCGAGACCATCACGATTATTGACGACCGCACGGGCAAGCAAATCACTGTCCCGATCACCGACGGGGTTTTCCCCGCTTCAGCAGTACGCGAA
>JBIKOO010000187.1:0-9243 GCA_044358015.1 Ilumatobacteraceae bacterium | reverse complement strand
GATTCGTGGAATCCTCATCGCCTTCTTGGTTCCTTGTTTTCTGTTTGGGATCCTCGAGTTGATGTCGGTGGCCCTCAACAGCACTATCAACCAATCACCGACACAATTCTCGTCGTGCTTCGAGGAATTGGGCTGGAACCATGGTCTGCCCAGCGCGTCTGGTTTGCTTTAATCCTCATCCTCGGTTCCTTCGGCATGGCCCTTCTAGTTCGAATGTTGATTCCTCACTCGCAATGGGAAGCAGGCATCGCTGGCGTTTGGTTCATATGTGCTCCTTTCACCTCTGGGTTTTTCTTTCCTACGAGCCTGTTGTTGAATGTGGCGCTCGCTCCTTGGTTCGTGCTTGCCGTTTGGAAAGGAACCACGACTCAATCATCATGGCGTTGGGCTTCTGTTGTTGCACTTGGGGTACTCATATCTGGGACGCGAAACCCACCCGGTCTTGTCATGGCACTTATCCCCGCAGGAGTCGCCGCTATTGCGCTAGTAGTTGGCGGCCAAATCAAGATGCGACGACTAGCCGAGTGGACCACCCGTGCAGCATTGTTGACCGGTGTTGTCGTTGTCCCTGCTGTGATGCGGAGCGTAATGTCGGCGGCAACACTTGCTCGGAACCTTGGAAGCACTGAGTCGGTTGATGCCGTCAGCCTCTCGTCAAGTTGGTCTGAAAGTATTCGGGGACTCGGTTTTTGGCTCCATTACTGGAATCCACGTGGCTCAATCGTGCTGCCTTATCTGACAGCGTATTTCACTAACCCCTGGGTAGTGATCGCCACGTTTGTTCCGCCTGCTTTCGCACTAGCAGTAGTCGCATTTGGGCGTCACCGTTCGCGCTTTGCCGCAGGCGCAATGCTCACCACCGCGGTTGCCATCATGGTCGGTGCATTTCCAGTGGGAAATGAATCACCATACGGGATCTTTCTTCGATGGCTTTACGACCAAATCCCCGCCACATTTGCCTTTCGTAACGCTTATAAAGCAGGCGCTGGGTTGGTCGTCGGTATCGGGCTACTCCTTGCGTTGGGCATCAATGACTTACGAACTCGAACTGGCACGGTGACACTTCGAACGTGGCCGAAACGAGCTCTCGCAGTAACGGTGGCCGCAATGGTTCTCGTTGCCACCGGGTGGCCCTTATTGACCGGAAATATCTTCCAATACGGACAAAGGATTCAAGGTGACGTTCCCACCTATTGGCACAATGCCTTTACTTGGCTCGACGCGCAACCCGGAAAGGGGCGAGTCTTGGTGTTGCCTGGCTCAAGGTCCGAGGACTACCGCTGGGGTTCGGCCGGCAACGGCGATCTCTTCCCGTCATTACTCAATCGCCCGGCAATATTCTCTCGACCTCTGACTGGGTCACCTGCCGAGGCGGCAAACCTGACCCGAGCACTCGATCGTGCCGTGAGCAATGGCCGATATGAGCCAGGAACAATCGCTCCTATCGCCAGGCGACTAGGCATCCAATTCATAGTCATTCGCAACGATCTCAACTGGCAACAGACTGGAGTCATCCGTCCAAGTGGGCTGGACGCACTTCGAAAGGACCCATCAATTATCGCGTTGAAAAACTTCGGGGATCCTGGAGAAAACGTGACTCGTCCAGGTGATAGCGACCCGATTTCTCAAGATGAACTCACTATGCCCCCCGTAGAAGTTTTCTCTGTCCCCAACGTTGACGACGTTGTGCGAGCAATTTCTCCTTCCCCGGCTGTTCTGCTATCTGGCGACGGAGACGCTTGGACCTCTCTCGCACGATCGGGTGCCCTCGACAATTTAGGTCCTATTCGAGCAACAGCCTCGCTGAACAATACTGAGATCAAGGGTGAACTGGCCAATGGAGCTTCTGTCGTTCTCAGCGATACGAATCGCCGGCGACCACTTGCGTGGGGGAAAGAAAACAACACCCTTACGGCTGATGACACCGACAACGTGGATGATCTATATGGCTCTCCTGGTAGCCAGACAGTGGCGGTCAACGGGGACGCTCTCCGAGTTGAATACCTAGGACCAAACAGCTTGTTTGATCTGGGAGCCGCGCGCCGCCCTGCGGCTGCATTCGATGGAGACCCGACTACAGCTTGGCTGACGGGGTTTAACTCTTACCCGGGTCAACAACGCATCCGAATCGAATTAACGAAACCAACATTGATCGAACAGATCCATCTGCGCGTCGCCGAGGTAGCAGGGGGACGGACCATCAACCGCGTGGCAGTACTGCTCCCGAATCGCGAACCCCTCGAGTTTGACGTCTCGGCCGGTCTTGACAACCTGATTCGGATCCCTGCACTTGTCACCGAATCAATCTCTGTTGTCCCGCTTCAAGTCATTGAACCAGGTGGCGGACCATTTGGATTCTCAGAAATCTCAATACCTGGTCTTGATCTTCGCGAGCGTCTCAAGATGCCCGATGACATCACGATTGCAGCCGAAAGCGATCCACAGATCGCTGAATTGCTGAAAACTTCTCCATTTTCAGTTGAAATGCAACGTCTTATCGGAGACCAACGCGACCCTGAAAACGCACTCGCCCGCCGTTTCCGGGCGCCCGTCTCTCGGACCATGGATGTCAGCGGCGGGATTCAACTAGGAACCAGTTCCTCTGCATATGGTATTGCCCAGGTCTTCAGGAGTTCCACGAGTGCCTTTGCCAAAACACTAAATGGCGACATATCTCCACTAGAGTCGCTCGCTGCTATCGACGGTGATCTGAAAACTTCGTGGGCAGCACCTAACAATCAGTCATCACTCACCCTTCATTTCAACAATGGCAATATCAAGCGAGCAACAATCGCATTTAGCCGAGACAAAACGTCCGAAATTCCACGCGTCCTTCGAGTCACTAGGGCCGACCAAGAAATTGAGATCAATGCAGAGCGCCGCTGTCAAAGCGATATCACTTACCCATTCAGTCGGGTGGGCGTCACCGTTGATGTGGGAGATCGTATCTGCACAATTTCTCTCGAATGGCCCTCTGAAAAGACTTCTTCCGATGAAGTCCAATTCTCATTTGGTACTTCACCAACAAAAACCCCAACAAAACAGACTGAAATACACGTACTCGAGGCTTGGGTCGGTGACCAAATGAATGTTTTGACGAATTTGGATAACGAGTGCCGAAATGATCTTGTCTACATTGACGGTCACCCCATCGGCGTTCAAACCTCGGGATCGGTCAAACAGTTACTTGCGGGCCAATCCATCGCATTGTCAAGTTGCACTCCAGTTGAGATTGCCGCCGGCTGGCGGGAAGTCACCACCGCTCCGGGGCTTCCACTCAACTGGTTGCGCTTCAAAGCTAATGATGGGAACGCGGTGGCAACAACATCAGCGATTCATCTGAAAGTTCTCAGCAGAAGTGCCGACGAATACCGAATTTCGATCGACGCCCCGATCGGGACGCGCCTGATTCTCGGCCAGGCCTACTCAGACAGTTGGAAGTTAAACTCTTCCACTGGCGAACTACACACTCAATCATTAGATACCCAGTCGGGATGGACGCTCGCCACGGGTGGTCCACAAGAGGTACACGTCATCCATTCGGCACGAAACTCTTATCGCTTCGCGACTGCGATGTCGCTCGCCGGTCTTGCAGTGCTTCTGTTACTTATCGTGATTGATCCATGGCAAAGAATTGAAAAACTGTCTTCCAAAAGATCTCGATCAGAAAAAGTAATTTTCAGGGGTGTAACTGCTGCAGCCGCAGTGATGGTTTTCGCAATACTGGTCGGCGGCTGGCCGACTTTGATTGTTGCGACCGTGGCGCTAACAGCAATGATCGGCAATTGGGTCCGTCCGCGGGTTCTTGGGGCAGCCTCAGTCGCTCTTATCTGCCTTGCAGCCATCGCTACGATCCCTCCTGTGGCTTCGACCCTTCAACCTATTTGGCCTCTGTGGCCGTCGGAGCGGTGGCTAGCACATGAACTCGCTCGCCTTGCCGTGGTCCTGATGATGTCAGCCTCAACAGGTATGGCAATTTCCAAAACCACCATTGATGAAACAGAAAATCCCAGTTCTTTGGAAAGCGAAGATTCACAAACCGAAGCGAATGGATCGCAAAGAGTACAGTTAAATTGATGGGAGGGTCAAAGCAAGTTCTACCCAACCAAAAAGAGTTGCTACGGCATCGCACGATCTTGAGCGGTTCCATTGCCTTGAATATCTCGTTGTTAGCCATTGCGCTTGGTGGTGCATTGTTTTGGGCGATTGCGGCTCGAAAGTCATCTAATGCAACTGTCGGCCAAGTGGCAACATTGACGAGTTCGATTAATTTCCTCATACTTCTCTCTGCATTTTCTCTCGTACCTTTTGTCGTTCGGTATGGGAGCGGCGCAACACGAATAGAGCGGGTGATTTTTAACCGTGTGCTGCTGATTTCGTCATTGTTCTCTGGTGCCGGAGCGCTAATAATCGCGATCATCAGTTCAGTAACTAATTCAGAAACTTTCCGACCTATCGAATCGTTTTTTGGGGGGTTCATATTCACCACGGTCGCAATTGGGTCAGCATTCACAGCGATTATTGAGGCTCGTCTATTAAGGCAAAAACGGTACAAGTGGATCGTCGGACGGTCGGTAATCACCTCTGGACTTAATGTGGGGGTGGTCGCGCTTAGCCAGACTGGGCCCAGTTCATTAACTCTCTTCGTTGCTGCAGTCGGCCTGACCGCGATATCTGGACCGATCATCTGGCTAGCGACCGATTCGGGGGTTTCTCATCGTTTCGCCATCCGCCAACTGCCTGACATCCGAGGCGAGATCATTCCTTACCTCTCAGTGAGTTGGACTAGTTCGTTGCTAGGTAGAGGAGCCTTGTTATCAATCCCACTTTTCGTAGCTTGGAAGGTGGGCTCAGTTGAATACTCCAGGTTCTTCATAGCCTGGAATATCGCCGTCGTCATGTATTCAGTGGTTCAAAACGTCGGCGCAACTTTGCTCGCCGATGGTGGCCGAACCACACCGCTCGAGAATCAAACAAGGCATGCGCTTTTGTTGGCATCGACTCTCGCACTTGTCATGATTATCGCGACCCAAGTCTGCACTCCGCTCATTCAACCAGTATTCGGAGACGAGTACGGGGGGTCTGTCAATGTGCTCCGCATACTCTCACTCGTTGCCGCAGCCATGGCTGTTTATTCTGTCGCTAATGCAGTTGCTCAAGTTCGGGGCATCCCTAAAGCCATGTTTTGTTTGCCCTTGGTGATGACTATCGGGATCTATCTGCCGCTCGTCATTATGTCGCAGTTAACCATTGTCAAAGCAGCCGTTGCGTTGCTTATCGGGACCACAATCGCTGGTGCTGTTGGGGCAACCCTGCTATTCGTAGTCCGCGACCAACCATTCACTCCCGCTTTGTTGCCAGCCGATGAGGAGCGCTAAATAATCATGGACATCGTCATCCACGCATGGCGCGACTTAGACCACCCCTATGCCGGGGGTTCTGAAAAGTTGGTTAATCAAATCGCCTTCGGCATGACAGAGCGCGGCCATCAAGTTCATCTCATCTGCGGTGGACCTGTCGGACAGCGCCCATACGGTGTTACAAATGCAGGTGGTACTTTCAGTCAATATTTGCGTATGCCTTGGATTGACCGACGCCTGACGCGCCATGCCGATTTGGTAGTCGACGTGGCAAATGGAGCAACGTATTGCACGCCTTTGTGGCGCCGAAAGCCAACCATCCTTCTTGTTCATCACATCCACACCGATCAGTGGCCTCAAAGATTTCGACGTCCTCTTTCGGATGTGGGAAGCTTCTTTGAGCGACGAATCATGCCAGTGATCTATCGACGTTGTTTAATAATTACGGTGTCTCCCTCGACGGCACAAGAGCTGCGACAACTCGGCGTCGACAACTCGCAGATTCGAATCGTACATAACCCGACAGAAGTCACAGATTTGCCCGATTCGTCTCGGTCGACTACACCATTGTTCGTAGTTCTCGGACGCCTTGTCGCGCACAAACGAGTTGGGGCCTTACTTGATCTGTGGGAACAAGTCAGACCTATGGTCGGTGGTCGTCTGGTGATACTTGGTGATGGACCAGAACTTGGCGCTCTACGAGCCCGGGCTGTTGAGGGAGCCGAATTTCTTGGTCGTGTCGACGACACTGTAAAAAACCAATTTCTCTCTGAAGCGTGGCTGCTTGTGCACGGGGCTAGCCACGAGGGTTGGGGAATAGCAATCACCGAAGCCGCCGCGTATGGCACACCTTCAATTGGATTTGATGTACCCGGTGTGCGAGATGCGATCACCGATCGCCAGACCGGTCTTCTAGCAAAGGATGCTGACGATTTCGTTAAGTACTGGGTTGAATTAGCGCGTGATTATGACCGTCGGACCGAGTATGGTGCAAACGCACGAATCCAGGCGTTAAAACTTGACATTCGACATACGCTCGATCGATTCGAAGAGGTTGCCATGGAAGCCATCAGCCGCCGGCAAAGCCGGTCCAAAGATCGGGTTTAACAATGAAGAAGCAGCGACGAAATCTCAAACGAACATTGGCATTTTTTCAGGCGTTTCGTGTTGAGCAGACTGATCCGAATAGCCTCTACACGTTGATGGCATCTGATGTGATCAACACCCTGTCCCCCCATCTAAACATCGCAGGAACACAGGTGCTAGATGTTGGAGGCGGTCCCGGATACGTTGCCGAGGCGTTTGACCGTGCAGGAGGTACTTGCTTAACAGTGGATCCGTCTTTGGATGAACTGCACCTCCACGGTCGTTCCCAACGCCTAGCAATCGTTTCAGATGGTCAGTGCCTCCCGTTTTTTTCGGGTCAATTCAACATCGTGCATTGCTCCAATGTTTTGGAACACGTTCCTCGTCCCCAGCAATTACTCACGGAGCTAAGTCGTTGTTGTGCCGTCAATGGTCTGGTGTACCTATCTTTCACCAACTGGCTTTCACCATGGGGCGGACATGAACTGTCACCGTGGCACTATCTTGGAGCGGAGCGCGCGATCAAGAGGTACGAAGCGCGAGGGGGAACCGTCAAAAATCTGCCAGGGACAAGCCTGTACAAGCTCAAGATTGGTGATGTCATTAAATGGCTTCAACAGGACAAAACTCTTGAGATTGTGTCGATTACTCCTCGGTACTATCCCTCTTGGACGAAGCTAATTACACGAATCCCAGGCATTCGGGAATTCCTGACATGGAACCTCGAAGTGGTCATGCGGCGAGTGGCTTGATCGCTTCGACGTAGAGAGTCCCAAATTCACGTTCAGCCATGTCGGGGGCCGGAGTTAAAACTGATTCTCCGAATTCCTTCACTTGCACTTCGGAAAAACCAATTTCGCTTAATACGATTTGAAATGTCTCTGCATCCCAAAGTGAACAATGACCGTATGAGTAGACCAGTTCGTTCAACGCAAGCATTGGCGATGGTCGCCCGGGACGAATCTGTTCAAGATATTCGTCTGACTCAATAAGACTAAGAAAATGTCGACGAAAGTCCGGAACACCAATACGCAGCACGCCTCCAGGCTCAAGAAGTCCATAACACTGTTTCAACATTTGCACGGCGTCCGCAAGAGGTAAGTGTTCAAGAAAATGCTCATGGAATATCGCACGCACGGTTCCCGGTTTAACCGGCAGGGGCTTTCGGAGATCCCAATTAACGTCCGCGCGGGATCCCGCGAGGTCTATGTTGACCCAACCATCAATGTGGTGTTCGCCGCAAGCAAGATGCAGTGCTAGTCCATCTAGTTTTCCCTGCAACTGTCGTCGACGTCGGACCACCATCAAAAGTCGAGTGACGCACACACGCGCCGGCTCAACAAAACGACCTGGGATAACTTTCAATACCAACCGACGCCAACCCGAGAACCATTGTGAAGAGCTCGGGGCCGTCAGGTCTCCTTCAGGAGGAAAACGCCACTGACTAAGAGCCACTATGTAGGCAACCACAGACGGAGTCTTAGCTTTCATCATCTCCGAAGCATACTCTCTAGGAAAATTACTGACTTTGAAATCGGAATTGAACCTTTTCGCCAATGCAAGTTGGCGTCTTGACCACTTGTCGAGATGAACTTGTGTCTGATGAAGGACGCACTTTTTTCAAGGCAAGAACCGTTCGCCATCCTCATAGGCCTTTAACTCACTGTCACATTTTGAATTACATGGCCGTTATGAGGGGTGCAGCAGCACCAAAGTTTCCAAGGAATAACCACCATCTCTCAATTTTGGCGAAATCTCGCCAAATGTTTCCTTGCTTTGGTTGTCGAATTCGTCGGAAGTAGTATTTAACAGTGTCAGTTAACAATGTTTTCGTACTTGGAATGCACCGCAGTGGGACATCAGCCTTGGCAGGTGCGATTTCATGTTTGGGAGTCAATTTCGTTAGTCCCAATGATGAGTTACCTAGGACTATCTCCAACCCCAACGGGTATTTTGAGCGACCGTTGATCCTGAACTTCAGCGACTTGATGCTTTCAACCCAAGAATGGACTTGGAGTAATGTCAATCTTTTGCCTTTCGACGTCGAGAAAACCTCTTCACATGTTTATGAGGCGCGACAAATCATTGATGAACTATCCACGGCGGGTCTAGTTGGCCTCAAGGATCCACGTATTTGTTTGCTCATGCCATTTTGGCGTCGAGCACTTTTAGACCGCTTTGCCACAATCGTGATCACGCGTGATCCAGCGGAAGTCGCCTGGTCGTTGCATGTACGTGATGGCTTTCCCGTCGCAACAGGTCTCGCACTCTGGATTGCTTACAGTGCTCATTTGGCGAATGGCATTCAAGGATTGTCATCGCATGTATTGCGTTATGAAGATCTCATAAATCATCCCACAGCCGAACTCACGACAATTGCTGAATTTCTACTCGAAAGTGGCGTGCCGATCTCAAATCACGAGTCCAATGTTGAAGTCGCTGCTAAATCGATTGATCCAACACTGTGTCGACCGACATTTCCAGATTGGCTTGAAACTCATCCCTTAACAATAGAAGCTCGTTCAATACGAGAGCTTTTGCACCAAACGTCAGCGGGTGACATTTCCTTCAATCCGTCTGAACTATGTCGCGAAATTCTGAGTTTCCAGAAGACCGCGCAGAATCTTCTAGAAACAAACCGCCAGCTTGATCTTGCTCGTGCGGAAATCCATAACCAAAGAGATTCTTTTCAATTAGAACTCACTCAAGCATCAAATGATTACGTCAAAGCCGTCATCACACTTGAGGAACTGATCGAAAAACTCGACACTGAGAAATCCGATCTTGAACAAAAGAA
>JBIKOO010000021.1:0-27772 GCA_044358015.1 Ilumatobacteraceae bacterium | reverse complement strand
GTGAAACCCACTGGGGTCTCGTACCTGACATGACTGGCACACAAGTGTTGTCAAACTTGGTTCGCCCCGATGTTGCGAAAGAACTCACCTTTACAGCACGCGTGTTTAGCGGCCGTGAAGCCTTTGACCTGGGACTGGCGACCCGTTTGTCAGACACGCCCCGCGAAGATGCAATGGTGATGGCCGCCGAAATCGCTGGCCGTAGCCCCGACGCAATTCGCGGATCGAAGGAACTGTTTAACCGAGTGTTTTCGGCTGGTGCGGCCGAGCAGTTTGCTGAAGAACGTCGGGTCATTGGCTCATTGATTGGTCGCCCCAATCAGGTGGAGGCCGTGATGTCGAACTTCGAAAAGCGCCCCGCCAACTTCATCGACCCCGCCTGATTCACGATTGAACAAGCGGTTTTGCCAGATATGACACATCTGGCTTGGCCTTAATTGGTTGGCTCGAACCGCCTGAAGACCATAGAGTGCTCTTTGCCGATCGGGCCAGCGTCGTCCCGGGAGCCACAACCCAATTAGTTCGTGGACCCTAGAGAGATAACGATGTACCCCCAGATCAATCCTTCTGGCCTGCCGACCGCGGATGGCCTATATGACCCTCGCTTTGAGCATGATGCCTGTGGTGTTTCGTTTGTCGCAGACATTAAGGGTCGCGCCGCGCACGACATCGTCATGCGCGGACTCGGTGCACTGTGCAACATGGAACATCGCGGTGCCACTGGTGCCGAGGCTGACACTGGCGACGGTGCCGGTGTGTTGTTGCAGATTCCAGATCGTTTCTTGCGCGGTGTCGTCAATTTTGAATTACCGCCCATGGGTTCGTATGTCGTCGGCATGGCTTTCTTGCCGTCGGATGTTTCTGTTGCTGCCAAGGCTCAGAGTGCAATTGAGGCCATCGCTCGTGAAGAGGGTCTCACGGTTTTGGGATGGCGCGATGTTCCGACCGATCCCACCACACTTGGCGCGGGTGCACGTGCAGTCATGCCAACATTTCGTCAGTTGTTCTTGAGCGATCCGCAAGGCGCTTCAGGAATTGATCTTGACCGCAAAGTTTTCGTGACTCGTAAGCGCGTTGAACATGATCTTCCGGCCGAACAAAAGACTTATTTCCCTTCTTTGAGTTGCCGCACGATTATCTACAAGGGCATGTTTACGACGCCACAACTTGGAGCGTTCTATCCCGATCTTGCCGACGAACGAGTTGAAAGTGCATTGGCACTAGTTCACAGTCGTTTCTCAACGAACACGTTCCCGTCGTGGCCATTGGCTCACCCATATCGATTCATTGCCCACAACGGTGAAATCAACACGGTGCAAGGCAACCGCAACTGGATGCGTACTCGCGAAGCCTTGTTGCAGTCTGATCTGATTCCGGGCCTTGAACGAGCATTCCCGATTTGCACCGTTGGTGGAAGTGACTCGGCAAGTTTTGACGAAGTGCTTGAGCTCTTGCACTTTGGCGGACGTTCATTGCCGCATGCCGTGCTCATGATGATCCCCGAAGCTTGGGAGAATCACGAAACGATGGATGCCAAGAAGCGGGCCTTCTATCGTTTCCACTCATCGTTGATGGAGCCGTGGGATGGACCTGCATGTGTGGCCTTCACCGACGGAACTGTTATTGGTGCAGTGCTTGACCGTAATGGATTACGTCCAAGTCGTTACTGGGTAACTGATGACGACATGGTTGTGCTGGCTTCAGAAGTCGGTGTTCTCGATATTGATCAAAGCAAGGTTGTGCGTAAGGGTCGTTTGCAGCCCGGCCGTATGTTCTTGATCGATACTGCGCAAGGTCGCATTGTTGATGACGAAGAGATTAAGCAGTCCTTGGCTGCAGCTGAACCGTATGAAGAATGGTTGTCGGATGGTTTGATAGAACTCACAGACCTTCCCGAGCGCGAGCACATGGTGTACAGCCATGACAGCGTGATTCGTCGTCAACAAATGTTTGGCTATACGCACGAAGAACTCAAGGTCATCCTCGCGCCAACGTCCAAGACCGGAACTGAACCGATTGGTTCGATGGGAACTGACACCCCAATCGCGGTGTTGTCTGATCGTCCACGTCTTTTGTTCGATTACTTCCAACAGTTGTTTGCGCAAGTAACCAACCCGCCGCTTGATGCGATCCGTGAAGAGGTCGTGACGAGCGTTGGCTCAACAGTTGGTCCTGAGAGCAACTTATTGAACCCAGGTCCGCAGAGTTGTCGCCAATTGGTGTTGCCTTTCCCGATCATTGACAACGATGAACTAGCCAAGATTGTTCACGCCGATGATGACGGCTCATTCCCCGAACTTCATGCACACGTTGTCTCAGGCTTGTACCGCGTTGACGGTGGCGGAGCGGCCCTCAAGGGCGCCCTTGATGACATCAGGGCAGGGGTTTCTGCTGCCATTGAATCTGGTGCTCGCGTCATTGTTTTGTCTGATCGCAATAGTGATGAAGTATTGGCTCCAATTCCGTCGCTGTTGTTGACCGCTGCAGTTCACCACCACCTCATTCGGGAAAAGACTCGTACACAAGTTGGTCTGATCGTTGAGTCAGGCGATGCTCGCGAAGTGCATCACATGGCTCTCTTGGTTGGCTTCGGTGCTGGCGCAATCAACCCGTACCTCGCCTTTGAATCAATCGAAGACATGATTCGTGAAGATGTTCATGGTCTCGGTGGCGTCGATGCCGAATATGCACTGAAGAAGTACATCAAGGCTTCTGGCAAGGGCATCTTGAAGGTCATGTCAAAGATGGGCGTGAGCACAGTCGCTTCGTATACCGGAGCGCAAATTTTCGAAGCAATTGGCCTTGGAAACGAATTGATTGATGAGTACTTCACCGGAACAGTCAGTCGTCTTGGCGGTATCGGTCTTGATGAACTTGCTTCTGAAGTGGCGTCGCGTCACGCTGTTGCGTACCCGAAGAACCCCGAGCGTCGCGCGCACCGCAAACTTGAACTCGGTGGTGAATACCAGTGGCGTCGTGAGGGCGAGTATCACTTGTTTAACCCTGAAACTGTTTTCAAGTTGCAGCACGCAACCCGCGCGAAGCGGTATGACATCTTCAAGCAGTACACCCAGTTGGTGAATGATCAGTCGAAGCACCTGGCTACTTTGCGTGGACTCTTTGAATTCAACGGAGAAGGTCGCACGGCTATTTCAATTGACGAAGTTGAATCGGTTTCCGACATCGTGAAGCGATTCTCTACGGGTGCCATGAGTTACGGATCAATTTCGGCCGAGGCTCACGAAACTCTTGCAGTCGCAATGAACTCAATTGGTGGAAAGAGCAACACTGGCGAAGGTGGCGAAGACCCTGAGCGTTTGTACGACCCATCGCGTCGTTCTTCAATTAAGCAAGTGGCATCTGGTCGATTTGGTGTGACGAGCGAATACCTCGTGAATGCCGATGACTTACAGATCAAGATGGCTCAAGGCGCCAAGCCCGGTGAAGGTGGACAGTTGCCTGGCCACAAGGTGTATCCGTGGGTAGCCAAGACTCGTCACTCAACTCCCGGCGTCGGTCTCATTAGTCCGCCGCCTCACCACGACATCTATTCAATTGAAGATCTCAAGCAACTCATTCACGACCTCAAGAACTCAAACCCCTCGGCTCGAGTTCACGTCAAGCTTGTTGCTGAAGTCGGAGTCGGCACAGTTGCAGCTGGCGTGAGTAAGGCCAAAGCCGATGTGGTGTTGATCTCGGGACACGACGGTGGAACGGGTGCATCACCTTTGACATCGTTGAAGCATGCAGGTGGGCCATGGGAACTTGGATTGGCTGAAGCACAGCAGACGTTGATGTTGAACGGTTTGCGTGACCGTATTGTCGTGCAAGCCGACGGGCAGATGAAGACCGGTCGAGATGTGGTTGTCGCTGCGCTCCTCGGTGCAGAAGAATTCGGATTCGCGACGGCGCCACTTGTTGTCAGTGGTTGCGTCATGATGCGCGTCTGTCACCTTGATACTTGTCCGGTTGGTGTTGCGACACAGAACCCAGTTCTGCGTGAACGATTCAGTGGAAAGCCCGAGTTTGTTGTCAACTTCTTTGAGTTCATTGCTGAAGAGGTTCGTGAGATCATGGCCGAACTTGGCTTCCGTACGATCGAAGAGATGGTGGGGCACAGTGAAATGCTCAACACCAAAACAGCGGTTGAACATTGGAAGGCTAAGGGTCTCGACATTTCGCCGATTCTTGCGGTGTCTCAAAACCCCTACGAGCAGACGATGTACAACTCTGTTGCTCAAGACCACGGCTTAGGTGATGCGCTTGACAATGAACTCATGGCCCGTGCCGCCAAGAGTATTGACACGGGGGAGAAGATTCGTTTCTCGTCGCCCATCATGAATGTCAACCGTACGGTCGGAACGATGCTGGGCAATGCAGTGACGCGTCGCTGGGCTGGCGCTGGCCTGCCCGATGACACCATCAGTATTGACTTCAGCGGATCCGCTGGTCAGAGTTTCGGTGCGTTCGTTCCTAAGGGAATTACCTTGCGCCTTGCCGGGGACGCCAACGACTATGTCGGTAAAGGTTTGTCGGGTGGTCGCATTGTGGTGCGTCCCGATAGCGCAACATCGTTCGTAGCTGAAGACAACGTGATTGCCGGCAACGTGATTGGATATGGCGCAACAAGTGGAGAGATCTACTTACGTGGCATGGTCGGTGAACGTTTCTGTGTGCGCAACTCTGGAGCAACTGCTGTTGTTGAGGGTGTTGGCGATCACGGTTGCGAATACATGACTGGTGGTCGAGTCGTTGTGCTTGGTCCGACTGGTCGCAACTTTGCTGCTGGTATGTCTGGTGGTGTTGCCTATGTTTATGACCCGCAATCGGTGTTCGGAGCCAAGGTCAACTACGAAATGGTCGAACTTGAATCATTGTCAAGTGCAGATCTCGAAGAGTTGAAGGCAATCCTGACCATGCATGTGGGCGAAACCGAGAGTGCGGTTGCTACGAAGGTTTTGGGTAGTTGGGCAACTGAGTCAGCCAACTTCCGCAAGGTGATGCCACGGGACTACAAGCGAGTGCTTGAAGTCATGGCTGATGCCAAATCGCATGGACTCAACGAAGAAGAAACATTGAATCGTGTTATGGAGGTGGCTCGTGGGTGAGACAACCGGATTCTTGAAATGGGAACGCCAGATCCCGAGTCATCGGCCCGTTCCGGTTCGCTTACGTGACTGGAAAGAGGTGTACGAACCGTTTGATGCTGACGAACTCAATCGTCAAGCGGGTCGCTGTATGGACTGTGGTATTCCGTTCTGCAATAACGGATGCCCACTTGGCAACTTGATTCCCGACTGGAACGATCTCGTCTACCGCAATCATTGGAAAGACGCGATCGAACGCCTTCATGCCACGAACAACTTCCCGGAATTCACGGGTCGACTGTGCCCGGCTCCATGCGAATCAGCGTGCGTTGTTGGCATTAACTCCAACCCAGTGGCCATTAAACAAGTCGAAGTTGAAATCATTGATCGCGCTTGGGATGAAGGTTGGGTTACTCCGCAAATGCCCAGTGTGAAAACTGGAAAGCGGGTTGCAGTTATTGGATCGGGTCCAGCAGGGCTAGCAGTTGCACAACAACTCACTCGCGCCGGCCACGAAGTAGTTGTGCTTGAGCGCGCTGACCGCATTGGTGGCTTACTGCGTTATGGCATTCCCGAATTCAAAATGGAAAAGCGCCACGTTGATCGTCGGGTCGCGCAAATGGAAGCAGAAGGAACTGAGTTCAGAACCAATGCAGTCGTCGGTCAAAACATTGACATTGATGTCTTGATGGCAACGTATGACTCGGTGGTCTTGGCATGTGGTGCAACTGCATGGCGCGATCTTCCGGTGCCTGGCCGCGAGTTGTCTGGCATTTACCAAGCCATGGAGTACTTGCCGTTGGCCAACAAAGTGCAGCATGGCGACATGGAAACTTCACCCATCAATGTTGCGGGTAAGCATGTCATCATCATTGGTGGTGGCGATACTGGTGCCGACTGTCTTGGCACTTCGCATCGTCAAGGTGCTGCGTCGGTGACACAACTCGAAATCATGCCGCAACCACCCGAGAAGCGCGGCGGAGCGAATCCTTGGCCACAATTCGCCATGGTGTACAAAGTGACATCGGCTCACGAAGAGGGCGGTGAGCGCTTGTATAGCGTGAATACTGAACGCTTCATTGATGACGGTTCGGGCAACGTGCGCGCTCTGTTAATTCACGAAGTTGAAATGAAAGATGGCAAGTTCGTCAAGATTGAAGGAAGCGATCGTGAATTGCCCGCTGACTATGTCTTCTTGGCGATGGGTTTTGTTGGCCCTGAAAAGGGTTCATGGCTCGACAAGTTGGGTGTTGAACTCGATGAGCGAGGCAATGTTCAGCGCAATGATGTGTACATGTCGAATGTGCCAGGCGTTTTTGTGGCCGGAGACATGGGTCGTGGTCAGAGCCTGATTGTGTGGGCAATTGCCGAAGGTCGAGCCTGCGCTGCTGGCGTTGATGCCTATTTGATGGGCGAAACCACCTTGCCAGCGCCTATCTTGCCATCGGCTCGACCCCTCGTTTAATGCGACCTGCCATGTTCGGAGTATCGAGGCGATCTAGATTGAAGGGCGTGTTACGACTTCGTTTGACCCTTTTGTCTGCTGGCCTTGGAGCAATGGCTCTGTTGAGTGCATGTGGCAGCGACCCCGGCTCGTCGGTCACGACATTGCGTCCACTCACTTCGACGAACTACGCCACGACGCCACCATCTGTTGTGACCACAGTTGACCCTGCGAACACGCTTCCGCCAGCAATCAGTTACACGATTGTCTCTGGTGACTCGGTGTACGCAATTGCGGGCAAATTTGGAATCGCACCTGACGAGTTGGCCAGTTATAACAACTGGCCTGAAGGCGTATTGCACCCGCTGAAGATTGGTACGAATATTTTGATTCCGCCGTCGGCTGCACAGACGACAACTTTGCCGGGCTTGCCCATTCCGACTGAAACGACGATGCCTGGACCTGATCCCGGACAAGGTAAGTACACCGTGATTGAAGGCGACTGCTGTTTGTCACGTATCTCCGACAAGTGGGGCGTTGAAGTTTCGGCACTGATGGCTGCTAATGGTTGGGTCGATGCTTCAGTAGTGATTTTGCCGGGCGATGAAATCAACATCCCCGCACAAACCAAAACACCAAAACCCTAACTTGGTGATTCTGGTGGCGAAAATGAACGGATTCCTGTTCATTTTCGCCACCAGAAAAACTAACTAGTTGCCGATGTCGGGCCAGCGGCGCTTTTGACGGCGACGTAAACCGGCGGTTCCCATTTCACGGCGTTCTGATAACGCCCACTGACGGCGCCAACCTGTGTACTCAGGCCCAGTCAATTTCGTACTTTCGTTGCGGGCCGAACGTTGACGTGCCGTCCAAAAATCGGTGAGTGATTCGTCGCCGAGTTCGGTGACTGCCGCTTCGATGCGGGCCGAGAAGCGTCGCGTGTTCTCGTCTTCAAGAGCGCGCATCGGAGCACCAAAGACAACTTTGGTCGTACCGAACTTCGGACGCTTCATGCCCTTGCCAAACAGTGCGCCAGTGCCATCAATAAAAACTGGTACGACTGCGGCTCCGGTGCGGCCTGACAAATACGCGGCACCGCCTTTGAAATCTTGACCCCAACCATCGGGCGAGCGACCGCCTTCGGGATAGATCATGAGGCTCCAACCATCTTCGATGAGTTCTTTAATCATGTCTGATGACTTGCGGCCAGTGACTTCGCGGTCAATTGGGATTGCATTGAGCGCCAATGCCGCCATGGTTGCTTTCCAACGCTTATCAAAGAAGTAGTCGGCGGCTGCAGCAACGACGAGCTTTGAACGCCAGGGTTCGGGGACTGCAACGGCCATCACCGCAGTGTCGAGATGCGAATGATGGTTGGGTGTGAAGATCAACGGTGGGGGATCTTTGAGTTGAGCAAGATCATGCAAGCGGTCAACGCCGTACACCTTGGGACTAGCTAAGCCCTTAATGGCGAGACGAATCGGTCCGTTGACTAAACCTCTGCGCACAAACTTGGCTGGTGACTTGCGGGCCCACTTGGTGTCGTAATCGGCGCCAAGTGTTGGTTCATCTTCTGGAACCTCAACGCCGAGCGGAATCGTCGGAGGAAGATAGGGGAAACCTTTGCGGTACGTGCGCTTGGCAATGGGATGGGTGATGCGTTCAACTAACTCGCCAATGCGCGCGGCTTTGGCAAGATTGCTCGGTTTCCAGGGTGCGTCGTCGCGGGCCATTACAAAATCCGAATCACGAAACGTCAGCCACCATCAATGGCGGCGCATGAAGGTGAGTAATGGTCGGGGCACGACCAACAACGTCGCTGGCGATTTCTAAAGCGTCATCCATTGTTGAAGCCGGAACAAATCCGAGGCGGCGAACAGTCTTGGGGTCGCCACCAACAATGATGATGCGACTGCAATGTTGCAATGCGTGACTGCCCCAGTACCACATGTAGAAGGGGTGAACCCCGTGATAGGCGTAGGTGGTGCGGTAGAGATGCTTGTACCACTCGTCTTCGGCGTACTGCTTTTCCCACTTCTCAGACATCACCTTGGGATCAGTGGTGTCGGCGAGAACTTGTTCGAAGAAGTCGATGTACGAAGGATGATGAACTGGATGGAAGTCGGGTTGGGTCGGGTGCGTCATGATGATGACTCCACCTTCACGTACGAGCGGCATGCCCTTGTACATGTTGAAGTAGTAACCAAGACCCATGCACATCACCAAGATGGGGTTCAAGATTGAATGAACGTTGTAAGGGCTGATGTAAGGGATGCCCAACGTCAAAATGTCGGTTTGACCCTTCACTTCAACGAGTTGTTGTTTGTACACATGCTCGGTGGTGATGCGGTGCACGGCTTCAACGTCGCCGGCCTGCACGCTGGTCATCTGGTGGGGAGCTTCGATTGAATGAAAGATCTTGCGAGCCAAACGGGTTGGTGTGCGATTCAATGCTTTCGTCGAAGCCAAGAAGGTCATGCGGTCTGACGGCTTCCATTCCCATTCACGCTTGGCCAAGAAACCAAACGGTGAGGGGAAAGTGTCGGTATTGAGAGTGGTCTCAATCTGGAAAACTTTGACGCCACTGTCAAGAAGCACCTTGCCCATGCGCCAGTTGCTCTTGTGCAATTCACTGCGATGTTGATCCATGAAACTGCGGGAATGAATCATGGTCTCGGGATTGTGGTGGTGACGTAAGGACTTGTATGACGACAAACCGGTTGCAGTGCTCTTCCAACCGCCGTCCATGGCGACAAGGTTGATGTTGACGTACACGAGCAAATCGCTTTCGGCAGCCCGCTTGTTGATTTCAACATCTTCACCGTGAGGAGTCGTGCCGAGATACGACAAGTTGTCGGGATCTTCAGCGTCATGTTGGTACAGCGTTCCGCGAGGTGCGAAGGCGTCGTACACCCGGTCGCCAACGGCGTGGCGCAGTTCGTCTTCAGTCATACGGCGATGTAGGGCCAATGCCGAGATGATGTGGACATCGTCGACACCAGCATCGGCGGCCATATCAAGAACTGCCTCAATGACTCGCTGACGAATGTCGGGGCGTTGCATTTTCGGAAGCGGCAAACTGACATCGTCAAAAGCAATAGTGAGCTTCATTCCCGGGAACAATTGCTCGGGCAACGGATCTTGCTCGATGGGGTTGAGCAATGCATGACGAATCGCGCCATCAACGTCTTCAATTGCGGGCAATGGTTCTGGCGCGTAGATCACGCGACTACGACCAGCGGGCAACTTTTCTAATGAGAAGTTTTCTCCACGCCAAAAAAGAATGGGGGGAGTCGACTTGTCGACTTCAAGGACAAATCCGGGACGGGGCATTAGTTTGTCTCCTTCTTGTTACGAGCGTCAGACGCACGTAAGTCGAACACGATCTTGACTGCACCACGACGACCGGCTCCGGCGGCGTGGGCAAGGGCATTTTGATAATCGTCTAAGCGATAAGTCGCCGAGACAAGGCGGTTGAGTTGGCAATCGGCAGCAGTTTCAATGGCGAGATCGAAAGTGTGGCGCTTAGTGCCATCAGGCATTGATTCGGTTCCGTAGGTATATGCGCCAATGAGGGCGGTCTCTCGATGCCACAATCCCGTGAGATCAAGCGAAACAACCGCAGGCATACCAAGCAAAACAACACGACCACGAGGACGAGTGAACTTCAAACAATCCATGATGCTGTCTGATGAGCCAACTGCGTCAATGGTCGCATGACATCCGCCCGACAAATAGTCGCCAACAATATGTCCGCCCGATTCGCGTCGTACTGCGCGTGCTAGTTCGGCGGCCGGCACGACAACGTCGGCGCCTAGTGATCGAGCGAATGCTTGTTGGTGTGGGTAGCGCGCCCCAACAATGATGCGTACTTGTGGAACGTAACGACGCAGGCCAGCAATAGCGCACAGTCCCATAGAACCTGCACCGAGCACAGCAACGATTGGTGTTTCGCCACGTTGAATTGCTGCTTGCACAGCAGGCCACGTCGCAAGTGCTGCGTGAATTCCACCGGCTGCTGGTTCGACGAGCACTGCTTGCTCGTCGGTCATGTTGTCGGGCACTTCATGAAGTTGGCTGTCGTGAGCGATGAGTTCGGTTGCCCAACCTCCGCCAGTTGATGTACAAAATCCTGTTTGAATGCCAGGCTCAAGATGTCCACCAACAAGATGGGCGTAGTCATCGCCGTCGCCAGGTGCAGCGCCTTCAAAAGGTAACGGTAAACCGCGACAGGCATGACCAAGTACTGGTTCAAGAACGACACGACGACCGTCATCGCAATCGGCCACAACTTCGTGACCCGGAACGAACGGGAAAGACACCCAGTCATCGAAGTATGTCGAAGCATGACCTTCGACGAGCGATAGATCGCTTCCACAAATGCCGGTGAGCCGAGGCTGAATGCGATGCCAACCTTCGGCGTTGGGCATTGTCGGTGCTGATTCGTTCACCAATGACAGTGGGCCAAACTTTGCCGCACCAATTGTGCTCACCGGACTCATCAAACGAGCTACGGCAAACTTGGCGGTCTTGCGGGAAATCTTGAGTGCTTTCATTTCGACGACCGTTTCATTTTGACGACCAGCTCATTTGAACGACCTATATGAGTTGCGTCCATGACGAACGGAGAAACGTTTTTGTTCACGTTCAGACATCATGGGTCCGAGTGGAAGTCGTGGGCGAGGACCGCCTGGCGACTTTTCCCAGTTCTCAACGAGCCACCCGCGTTTGCGAGCAATAGCAGCCAGACGGGTTTCTGGGTTCACAGCAACCGGGAATCCAACTGCCTCGAGCATCGGAAGGTCGCTGCTGGAATCGGCATAGGCGATTGACTCTTCAAGACGAAGTCCTTCAGCAGCGCAATAGTCGGCTAGCACTTGGGCGCGAGTTTCGCCAGTAGGCGGAACCTTGGCAAGTTCGCCCGAATAAGTTCCGTCGGGGCGAACGGTCATTTCGGCGGCGACGATTTCATCAAAGAGTGGTCGCAGACCTTCAACGGCGAAGCTCATGGCACCAGTAATCAAGATTGTGCGGTGACCGAGTGCGCGGTGCTCGCGAACGCGACGAAGACCGGCTGGGAAACTCTTGGTCATGATGAGTTGTGCGAGCAACTCACGTGAATCTTCTTCGATTTGTTCAACTGGAGCATCTTCATAACGGCGATAGAAGTAGCGCAAGAAGTCAGATCGATCTTTGCGATCCATCGACAACAAGTTCGGTGCTTCCCTCATTGTTCGCAAGACATAACGCACCCGTTCAGGTGAATTCAGTCGACGTGTCGCGAGCCATGAGTAGCTCTCAACCACGTTGCTTGAAATCAGGGTGTTCTCAAGATCAAAGGCCGCTACGTGGCGTTTTGGATCAAGGATCTGCTTGCGCAGACGGTCGCTGCGGTCAAGTGTGCTCTTACCTGGCGTCGTCTTGACGCGGCTATGCAGAACAATTGACGGTAAGTGAATCGTCGAGATGTAAGTCGGCCAATGAACGACTCGTGGGTCAAGACAAAATGTCTTGCGATCGTGATCGTCTAGCCGATCATTAATTGACAAGAGGTTGTCAACCGAATAGATCGCTTCGCACTCGGTGTACAAGCCATACAGTTCGACGTATTCGAGTGCTCGCTCGATGTCACCGCGCCTGTCTTCAAGTTTCGCCGACCAATCAGCTTGAGTGCCGCGTAAGGGGAGCGCTTGCAAAACCTTTTCACTCTTGGTGATGATGCTCTTGGCACGCGTGAGTTGCTTCTCAACTTTGCCACGACCCGGAAACTTCCAGTCGGAAACAACAATGGGTTGACCTTCAGAGTCGTAGATGGGGTGTTCGGTAAACCAATCGCGCACATTGTCAACGAGTGTTCGATACTTCAGTGGATTGGTTGAACCGCTGGCGACTTGAGTGATGTGCGGTGCATCGTTTGGTCCCAGCGCCGCCACCGCAATGATTGCGGCAACCACGATGTCAACCGGAATAACGTCAACGGTTCCTTC
Organism: Ilumatobacteraceae bacterium; assembly: GCA_044358015.1. Classification (GTDB taxonomy): domain Bacteria; phylum Actinomycetota; class Acidimicrobiia; order Acidimicrobiales; family Ilumatobacteraceae; genus Casp-actino8. The sequence continues at coordinate 15,254 of JBIKOO010000021.1, read as the reverse complement.
TGGTACTCCAGGGAATTGATCAAGTAAACCGCGGGCATACGAGATGATGACTGGTTCGGCCATGCGGAAACCACGAATCCAACCCGGTGATGGTTCGGCCAATGCAGATTCAATAATCGAAGGTCGCACAATGCTGACGGGCACATCGCCCTTCGTTTCATGCAGTGCTTGTTCGCCTAATGCCTTGGTGAATGCATAGGCGTCGGGCCAGCCGACACTTGCTGCGCGTGAACGACCCGCTTCAACGAGTTGGTCTTTTACCCAACGTTCACGGTTTTGCTCGGTCTTTTCGGCGAGAGCGGGTGCGCCGGCGGCACCAAGTTCTGACCGCGCAGCAACACGAAATTTCTGCAATTGATCGGGCATACGACTGGCTGCTTCGGCGTCGCCACGTAAACGACGTGCTGCACTGACTTCGGTTTTCCAGTTGAGCCCAATATCAAATGGTCCAGCACTAACTAGTTGTTCGGGTGCAGTGCCGCGACGGTTGCCAGCGACATAACACGTACTCACTGCAACGAGGTGCGGAAAAGTTCCATCTGTTCGCGGACCAACACGATTGACTAATTCAGCGATTCGCATCGGTCCGAGCAAGTTGACCTCGACAGCACTGTCGAGCGGAGAGTCAAATGAAACACTTGCAGCCGAGTGGATGATGGTGTCGCATGAGGCAAACGTTTTGGCATCTTCTTCTGACAATCCAAGTCCGTCAGTTCCGACGTCTCCAGCAACAACGCTGACGCGACGTTTCATCGTGGCATCGAAATCGGGTCCAAGAGCAGCACGCAAACGATCGAATGCATCGTTCTTGAAAATCTCTCGTCGGACGCGCTCGGCCGCAGCAGTTCGGCGTCCATTGCGAACCAGTAGCACGACTTCGCAATCAGGAACACTGAACAGCAACCGCTCAACGAGAGCGGTGCCCACAAAACCGGTCGCCCCAGTGACTGCGATGCGTTTGCCGCGAAGATTTTCGGAAATCACAGTTCAGTTATAACACGGTTCTCTACCAATTGGTAGAGAAATCTGAGAAAATCGGGATTCTTGGCCGAATGGGCTGGTAGGAATAGGGAATGGCCAGTCGCCCAGTGAGCCCAAATCGACGCGGAGATACCCGTGAACGCATCCTCGAGAGCGCCACGATTCTGTTCGGGACCAGGGGTTTTGACGCGGTCAGCCTTGATCACATTGCATCTGAGGTCGGGGTCGCGAAGCAAACTTTGCTGTACTGGTTTGCTTCTCGAGATGAACTCATGCAGGCAGTTCTCGCCAATATGGCTGGCGAGTTAACTGTTGTCGTTGAGGCGGCAATGCGGGCGGCACCTGACGATCCTCTTGATCGCCTCGAAGCCGTCGTCCACGCCGTCTTTCGGTCTGCGGTCCGTCGACCAGCCTTGCTGGGGTTATTGCGTGAGTTGAGTCGACTTCCCGATGGTGCAACTGGTTACATGACCGATCATCTACATCCGCTGGTTGATCGAGCGGTGAGTTGGATGCAATCAGAAATGGATCGGGGTCGACTTCGTCAAGGTAATCCCGCGATCATCGTGGCGATGGTGTACGCCACCGTGACCGGAATCGCGACCGAACCAGAAGCGTTGCGCGTCGTGGGCTGGCAACAAGACATTGCTGGATTGCGCAATCTGCGCCATGAGATGACGCTCTTCTTGCGCGCGGCTTTAACGCCTAACTCGTAACTTCAGTGAACGGTGTTGCGACGCCGACGGCTGTGGCGTTCGCGAGCGAGATCAACGAGACGATCAATGAGATCTGAGTAGTTCAATCCCGAGGCCATCCAAAGTTTCGGGTACATCGAGATCGGTGTAAATCCGGGCATGGTGTTCACTTCGTTGCATAAGAATCCACGGCCATTCTCTTCAAAGAAGAAATCAACACGAGCGAGACCTTCGCCACGAAGTGCTTGAAAAACTTCAATGGCTAGTTGACGTACTTGCGAACTCTGATCCTCGGTCAGGGGTGCCGGAATCATCAGTTGTGCGTCATCGCTGAGGTACTTGTCTTCGTAGTCGTAGAACTCGTGTCCAGGAACAATTTCGCCAGCAACACTTGCCTGCGGTTGATGACTGCCAAGAACAGCGACTTCAATTTCGCGTCCGACAATGGCTTCCTCAAAGACGATCCATTCGTCGTATGTCATGGCGATCTCGGTAGCGGCTTGCAGTTCAGTATCGTCGTGGGCCTTGCTCACGCCAACCGATGATCCCATATTCGCAGGCTTGACAAAGATGGGGTAGTGAAGTTCGGCGGCAATTTGTTCAAGTCGTGATGGAGAAATGTCGCTGTCGCGCACGGCGACATAACGCGGTTGTGCAATGCCGTGTCGGGCCAACACATCTTTTGATATGGCTTTATCCATACCAACTGCTGACGCCAAGACTCCTGCTCCGACATACGGGACATCAAGCAGTTCAAGAAGTCCTTGCACTGTGCCGTCTTCGCCCAGAGGTCCGTGCAGTAGCGGCATGACGACAGTTGCGCCACTAGCCGATGCGGCACTCAGCGCGAGGGCTGACGACACTGATCGACCAGAAGCTTCGAGTCGAGCAGGAATAGCGTCGGGGCCTTGATCGAGCGCAGCCATGGCTGACTCGGCTAGATGCCATTGTCCAGTTCGGTCAATACCAAGAGCAGTGACGGTGTAGCGATCAGGATTGACGGCTTTCATGACATGGGCAGCCGTTGAACAACTCACATCGTGTTCGGCCGATTGGCCTCCGAAGATAATGACGAGATTGATGCGGTCGGTCCCGCTGCTCTCATTTTGGCCCACGGTTAGACGATAGTGCGCTAGGACCATCCATAAAGGCAGGCAATAGGTAAGTCACCAACGAACCTGACGCACTAGATTTGACGGCGTATGGCACGGTCACAGTCAAATAGTTCAGATCCCAAGTTTCTTACCCATCACGCTTTGCGAATTAAGGGCTTCTCCAAGAGCGACACCTTGTCCGAAATCGTGGCTCTTGATGTCGATGTCGTCGAGAAGCATTTACAGGATCTGCAGGCTGACGAGATGGCGATGTTCCGTGAAGCTCGTTCCTTGTGGCAGCTAACTCCCGCCGGTCGGGCAGCGCACCCCGAGGTGCTCGCTAAAGATATCGCTGGACTCGATCTTGGTTCGTTGAAGCCGCACTACCACAACTTTCTTGAAATCAATGACACCTTTAAGCATCTGTGTGGCGACTGGCAATTGCGCGACGGAGCGCCCAACGATCACTCTGATGCGAAGTACGACAAAGAGATCATCCAGCGTTTGATGAAGTTGCACGGCAATGCTGAACCGATTGTTTCAACGATGGCCACGATCGTTCCACGACTGTCGCCTTATGTGCCCCGCCTTGATTCAACCTGCAAGTTGGTTGTGGGTGGCGCAAACAACATGTTTACGGGAGTCATGTGTGGGTCATTCCACGATGTTTGGATGGAACTGCATGAAGACCTCATCTTGACGCAAGGTATTGACCGCGCTGCTGAGGGTTCCTTCTAATGGCCCGCTTCGGACGGGTGATCACTGCAATGGTGACGCCATTTGATGCAAGTGGCGCACTCGACCTTGATGGAGCCCGTCGGCTGGCCCGTTGGCTTCAAGACAACGGCAACGACGCCTTGGTTATCGCTGGTACTACTGGCGAAGCACCGGTACTCACTGACGATGAGCGATTGAGTTTGTTTGCTGCGGTCACCGAAGCAGTCACGATTCCGGTCATCGCCGGAACTGGCACTAACGACACGCTGCATTCGATTCACATGACAAAAGAAGCCACCAAGTTGGGTGTTGCTGGTCTGTTGGTCGTGGCTCCTTATTACAACCGTCCACCGCAGTCGGGTATTGAGGCTCATGTACGTGCCGTTGCCGCCGCTTCTGATCTACCAGTTGTTGTCTATGACATCCCGGCGCGCACTGGTCGCAAAATCAGCACGTCAACCTTGTTGAAGTTGGCTCATGAAGTAAAGAATGTCGTTGCGCTCAAAGACGCTGCAGGTAACCCTGCAGAGACGGCCAATGTCATCGCAAATGCGCCAACTGGTTTTGAGGCGTACAGCGGAGACGATGGATTGACTCTGCCGTTGATGGCGGTAGGTGCAGTCGGCGTGATTGGCGTCGCAACACACTGGGCCGCTCAAGATCACCAACGCATGTTTGATTGTTGGGAAGCCGGCGACACCGCTGGGGCAATCGCCATTAACCAAACGTTGCTTGAAAGTTTCGCGTTCGAGACTGGCGATGAATCGCCCAACCCAATCCCGAGCAAGGTGATGATGAATCTGCTCGGACTGAATGTGGGTCAATGTCGTTTACCGATGGGTCCGCCAGCAGACTTTGTTGCTGAAAAAGCCAAGACAGTCTTGGCTAATTTGCAAGCTTCCCGTCAGCGAGTTTCCTGATGGCCGCCCCGGTCCGCGTGGCCTTTTTAGGAGGCCTTGGCGAGATCGGTCGCAACTGTATGGTCATCGAACAAGATGACAAGTTGTTACTCATTGACTGCGGTTTGATGTTCCCTGATGCCGATATGCATGGCATTGATTTGGTTCTCCCAGACTTCACCTGGCTTCGTGAAAACGCTGATCGAGTTGTTGCATGTGTTGCGACACATGGTCATGAGGATCATGTTGGGGGACTGCAGTATTTGCTGCGCGATCTCAGCTTTCCGGTGTACGGCTCTGATGTCACCCTCGGGCTTGCTAAGAATCGTATTGAAGAAGCGGGACTCCTTGGCAAAACTGAACTGATCGTGGTGCGCGATGGCGAACGAAGAATGATCGGCCCATTTGATGTTGAGTTCATTCCGGTCACGCACTCAGTGCCGCACGCATTTGCAATTGCCGTTCATACACCGCAAGGAGTCATCCTTCATTCGGGTGATTTCAAATTAGATCTGACACCGGTTGATGGTCGTCGAACCGATTTGGCTCGCATTGGCTCAATCGCTTCGAACGAAGGTATTCGTTTATTGCTGTGTGATTCAACGAACGCCGAAGAACATGGTCATGCGCCGAGCGAAACGTCAATTAGTGGCGTGTTGTGGTCGCTGTTTCACGAACATCGTGATCGGCGAATCATCACCGCAAGTTTTGCGAGCCACATCCATCGCATCCAACAAATCATTGATGCTGCAGTTGAAACCGGTCGCAAAGTTGCGACGATGGGTCGTTCAATGCAAAAGAACGTGCGCATGGCCCGTGATCTTGGGGTCTTGCGAGTTCCTGATGACACCTTGATAGATATTGAACAAGCCGATGATTATCCGCCTCACAAGGTGTGCATTATCTCGACTGGCAGTCAAGGCGAACCGATGTCGGCACTGTCACTTATGGCCCGTGGTGACAGCAAGTGGCTCAAGGTTGGCGAACGCGATTCAGTTATTTTGTCGAGCCACGCCATTCCCGGAAATGAAACCAATGTCACCCGAGTGATTGATGGTTTGTTGCGGCTTGGCGCTGAGGTTGTGCACTCCGGAATCGCCGATGTTCATGCAACGGGACACGCTCAGGCAGACGAACTGAAGACGTATCTGTCAATCGTCAAGCCCGAATTCTTCGTTCCGGTTCACGGCGAATATCGACATCTCGTCGCCCATGCCAAACTCGGCATTTTGATGGGCGTTGCGAAAGACAATGTATTGCTGTGCGAAGACGGCGATGTCGTTGAGTTATCCGACGAGGGACTCGAACACGCCAATCGAATTCCGGCCGGATACTTGTATGTCGACGGAATTGTGGGCGATGTCGGTCAAGGAGTTTTGCGTGATCGCAAGGTCTTGGCCGAAGAAGGCGTCGTTGTTGTTGTCGTGACTGTCGATATCGGTTCTGGCAAAGTGCTCACCGGTCCCGAGATCATCACACGTGGATGGGTGTATGCACCCGAAGCCGAAGATCTACTTGATGAAGCCTGCGATGTCGTTGCGGCTGCAGTTGAAAAAGCACTTGCCGAAGGAGTGCGTAGTCCGGAAGCACTTGAAAAAGACGTGCGGCGCGCAGCAGGTCGGTTTGTGAACGAACGCACTAAACGTCGACCGATGATCGTGCCTGTTGTTATGGAGGCGTAATTGTTGCGTCGGTTGGTTGTAGTGGTTGCACTGTCGGGTGTGTTGTTGACTATCTCATCGTGCGGGAAAAGTTCATCCGAGCCTGAAACGGCAGGATTGCGCCTTGATCAGATTGAGGTTGCTCTTGACGCTGTTGAAGAAGTAGCGGGACTAAACCTGAACTTGTTTGAAGTTAATGCGACAACTGAATTGGTCAATATCTTTGTGGCGACTGATCTTGATGGTGTGCCAAACGACAACGAACTTCCCGACGCGGTGAAGCGTTACGTCTTCACCGAAAAAGATGGGCTCGAAATTGATCCTGAGTTAGTTGGGGCAAATGGACCAACTTTTCAACGATCGGTTCTTGACTTCGACCCGACAACAATTTTGAACAAGGTGTTATCAGAGTTGCCAAATTCAACACCGCAGATGTTTGTCATCACGGCTGCGGGTACCGCCGAGGCCGCTACGGGGACGGTTCAGTACCGATTGTTAATGCAGTCCACGCAGGGCGGCCAGATGTCGGTCGTTCTCACGAACGCTGGTGAAATTGTGGGAACCGACGCCGAATAATCGCCTCGGTCGTGGATTGAGTGCTATTTGATGTGAGTAATTCGGGGGTATGCCCGAACGCATGTGCGCCTCATTGCTAGCGTTCAATGCGATGGTCGCCAAGAAACCTGCAGCAAAAAAGCCTGCATCACGTACAAAATCTGCTTCAGAATCTGAAGTCAGCAAGCCAACGAAGCGTGAACCGCGCCAAAGCGAAGTGCGGCAGGCTATTGATGGTCGTCAGAGCGAGTTTTCAGCCATTGCGTTCATGTTGCTCGGCATCATCGTGGGTCTCGCGGTGTATCTGCGTTTGGCCGGACCAGTTGGTCGGGGAGCAGACACCGCCTTAGGAAGCCTGCTTGGGCTCGGCAGGTACCTTTTGCCGCCGATATTTGTAGCCGTTGGTATCACTCACCTTCGCGGCGATGAAAAACCGAACCGCATGAAACTCGTTCTTGGTTGGGGCGGGGTGGTTTTGTCGGCTTTAGGAATTTTGCACGTCGTGAAGGGGCCAGACGCCTTTACGGGTGTGGACGAACTTGGTGGAGCAGGCGGCTGGTTAGGAGCGCTTCTCGGTCAGACGCTTGGCTCGGCAGTTGGGGCGATTGCGGCGGTCCTCATTTTGGTGGCTGCGGCCCTCGGATGCAGTTTGTTGATTACATCACTCAGCCTGAAAGACACCGCAACCAAAATCAGCGAGATCTCCGCGAAACTTTTTGGTGGTGCCTCATCACGTATGCGTTCGGCTGCCCAAAGTTTGAGCACTTTGTCCAGCGATCATGAACTTAATGAAAAAGAAGAAGCTGAATATGAAAATGACACCGATCCAACGCCACCAATGTTCGTGGTCGAACCTGAAGATCGTCGTACGCCCGAGGTAGTAGAAGAAGAAGAGCCTGAAGCCCCCAAACCTGAACGGAAGAAACCGACTCCAGAAGTTGTTGTGGATGAGCCCCATACTCAAGGTCAACTCGACACTGGGGCTACGCCGAAGAAAGGTTCGTGGAAACTCCCGCCAGTTTCGTATCTCACGCGAAGCGGCAAGCAAGCAATCGATCAAGCCGAAGTTGATCAGCGTGGAAAAGATTTAGAAGAAGCATTGCGGTCGCACGGCGTTGAGGTTCGTTTGGTTGATAAGACGGTTGGTCCGACCGTGACACGTTTTGAACTTGAACTGGGAGCGGGAGTCAAAGTTGCACGCGTGACCAGTTTGCAAAAAGACATTGCGTATGCAATGGCTGCAACTGATGTGCGAATCCTTGCGCCGATTCCAGGCAAATCTGCCATCGGTATCGAGGTTCCTAATAAGACGCGTCAATTGGTTTCATTGGGAGACCTCATGACATCAAACGAATCAAAGATCGCCAATCATCCGCTTGATGTGGCGATGGGTAAAGACATTGCCGGCCGTTCAGTTTTCTTGAACTTGGCAACCACACCGCACTTGCTCATTGCCGGAGCAACGGGAGCTGGTAAGTCAAGTGGTATCAACTGCATCATTACCTCAATCTTGATGCGGGCAACTCCCGATCAGGTGAAACTGATTTTGATCGACCCCAAACAAGTTGAAATGGGGCAGTATGCACGTTTGCCTCACCTGCTCACGCAGCCAGTGACGAACCCGAAGAAGGCCGCAAATGCCTTGGCCTGGGCCGTTAAAGAAATGGAAAAGCGTTACGACTTGCTTTTCGAAATGGGCTATCGCGACATCACTGGCTTTAATGCGGCTTTTGACCGGGGTGAGATCAAGGCCGAGATCGGTTCTGAGCGCGAGTTTGAGCGTATGCACTACATCGTTGTCGTGGTAGACGAATTGAACGACCTCATGATGGTGGCAGCCCGCGACGTTGAAGAAAGTATCACGCGTATCGCTCAGAAAGCTCGTGCAGTAGGTATTCACCTCATCGTTGCGACGCAGCGACCGTCGGTCAACGTGATCACAGGTGTGATTAAAGCAAACGTTCCAGCGCGCGCCGCGTTTGCGGTGTCGTCGCAGATGGACAGTCGAGTCATCCTTGATCAGATCGGTGCCGAGAAATTGGTCGGTAAGGGTGACATGTTGTTGTTGCCCGGCAACTCGTCAGTGGCTCAAAGAATTCAGGGTTGCTGGGTCGACGAAGAAGAAGTCCGCAAAGTTGTCGCTTTCTGGCGTCAGCAGGCTCCGACCGTTCAATACGTCAGCGGCGTTGAAGGCGAAGAAGCGCCGTCGGGCGGTAGCGGTGGTCAATCCATTACTGATGGTATTGGTAACGACGACAGCGATGAAGCATTGTTGAAACGAGCAATGGAATTGGTGGTCCGAAGCCAAATGGGCTCAACCTCAATGTTGCAACGCAAGCTCGGTGTCGGTTTTGCTCGCGCTGGTCGATTGATGGACCTTCTTGAACAAAACGGAATTGTCGGACCAAGCGTAGGTAGCAAGGCCCGTGAAGTGTTGATGACCGTTGAAGAGTTTGAGGCCCTGTAAGTTCTGCGTGTTGTAACTTCCGAGTGATTGACCTCTCAGTCACTTGATTAGCATGACCTCCAATGGGCCCAAGTTGGGCAGGAACAGGGGAGTGTTATGGAACTCATTGAAGTCGCATCTGGTTTGAAGTTTCCAGAAGGTCCGATCGCAATGCGCGACGGCAGTGTGATCGTGGTTGAAATGTTTGGTCCGCGAATCACGCGAGTGCGTCCCGACGGATCTAAAGAAACGATCGCCGAAATCACGGGTGGACCTAACGGTGCGGCCATTGGTCCCGACGGTGCGTTGTACTTGTGCAACAACGGCGGATGCTTCACTGAAATCGACTTTGGTGGATTGAGTTTCCCCGGACCGTTTGACAAGTCGAAGTACAGCGGTGGTCGCATTCAACGCGTTGACATTGTCACCGGCGCCGTCACGGATTTGTACACCGAGTGCGACGGTCGTCCGTTGCGCGCACCGAACGACTTAGTGTTTGACACCGTTGGAGGCTTCTACTTCACCGATCACGGTATTCGTGATCTTGAAGCACGCACTTCCGACTTCACGGCGATCTATTATGCCAAGGCTGATGGTTCATCGATCCGCGAAATTGAGTTCCCGGTTGAAGGTCCGAATGGGATTGGGTTGTCGCCTGATGGCAAGAAGATCTATTGGGCCGAGACTCATACCGGTCGCGTGTTCCAGCGTGACGTCGTTGAACCAGGCGTGCTTGCGCCCGCAATGCCTGGCGATTCAAGCGTCGTTTTGTACGGCCTTCCCGGTTACCAACTGCTCGACTCGCTCGGTGTTGACGGGTCTGGCAATGTTTGCGTAGCAACGCTCGTGAATGGCGGCATCACGGTGATCTCGCCTGCGGGCGAGATCGTTGAACATATTGCGACTGGCGACATGTTGACGACCAATATCTGCTTCGCTGCAGACGGAAGCGACACGGCGTACATCACCTTGTCGGGAACGGGTCGATTGATGAAGACCAAGTGGACCTACGGTGGTTTGAAGTTGGCATATTCGGCTTGACGAGAACCTGAGCAGGTAGCCTCGTAGATCGTGACCAATCAAGCAAAGCGCTTCTATGTAGAAACCCTTGGTTGTCCTAAAAATCAGGTTGACTCCGACAAGTTGATCGGCACTTTGTTGGCCGATGGCATGCAAGCCACCGACTCCGCTGAAGACGCCGATTTGGTTGTGGTGAACACCTGTGCGTTCATTGATGAAGCCCGTCGCGAATCAATTGACACGATTCTGAGCCTTGATGAGCAGCGTAAGAAGTCGTCACGGTTAGTGGTAACGGGTTGTATGGCCGAGCGTTACGGACAAGAACTCGCTGATGAACTGCCCGAGGTTGACTTGGTCGCTGGCTTTGGAGTACCGGTACACATGCCTGCTTCGAAGAAACTGATTCCCGTTGGCTCGGCGCCAGTTCCGTCGCTTGATTTGTTGAACTTGCCACGCCCCAAGAGCTCGTCACCGTGGGCGTACGTGAAGATTGCCGAAGGCTGCGACCGTACCTGCGGCTTCTGCGCCATTCCTTCGTTCCGTGGACCGCAACGTAGCCGAGACGTCCAATCGATCATTACTGAAGTTGAGCAATTGCAGGCTCGCGAAATTGTCTTGATCGCTCAAGACTTGGCGAGTTACGGAAAAGATCGCCCCGACGAACTTGGTGCTGGAAGCATCGTGTCGCTGGTGCGTCAAGTTTCATCAATGGTTGATCGCACGCGTTTGTTGTATCTGTATCCGAGCGATTTAAGTGATGACCTGATTGATGCCATCTGCGAGTCGGGTGTGCCGTATTTCGACTTGTCGTTGCAACATGTCAGCAAGCCACTTTTGCGTCGCATGCGTCGTTGGGGAGACGGTCAACGTTTCTTAGATCGCATCGCCGATATTCGTAAACGCGAACCAGATGCTGCATTCCGTAGCAACTTCATCGTCGGATATCCAGGTGAAACCGAAGAAGACCACGATCAGCTGCTCGATTTCGTTGAAAAAGCCGAACTCGATTGGTGTGGCTTCTTCGCCTATTCGGCCGAAGACGGCACCTACGCCAAAGACCTTGATGGGCAAGTGCCCGAAAGTCTGATGCGTGAGCGTCTATCTGAGTTGAGTGAAATGCAGGACAACATCACGTTTAGTCGTCGCGATGATTTGATTGGCCGCACCCTCAAAGTGTTGGTCGATGAGCCAGGCGTTGCTCGTAGCCATCGGGAAGCTCCAGAAATTGATGGAATTATTGAAGTTCCCACGTCGCTTGAAGTCGGTCAGTTTTATGACGTCACGGTGATGTCGGCCATGGGCCCAGATCTCGTCGCTGAATAGTCACACAAACGAAATATCGTTGAGCGAGGGCTCGGTGTGGCAGGCTTACAGGGTGCCAGTTGACCCCAATGCCATCGCTACTTGGGCAAATGCAGTAACAGTCGGGCGAATTCTTGTTTCGCCATTGATGTTTGTGGTGATTCCTGATTATCCAGGTGGCTCGTGGGTTGCGTTCGTCTTGTGGTTCGTGCTGTGCTCGAGCGACGGAATAGATGGTTACTTGGCGAGGCGTCACGGGGCAACGCGTTCTGGGGCGTTCCTTGATCCGTTAGCCGACAAAGTTTTGGTGTTAGGTGCGATGTTCACCTTGGTGAGTCGTGACGTGTATTGGGCACTACCGGTGTTACTCATCGCCGCTCGTGAAGTGGCAATCAGTATGTATCGCGTCATGGTTGGTGCAAAAGGAATCAGCGTTCCGGCCAGTCGTCTTGCTAAATGGAAAACGCTCTTTCAACAACTCAGCGTTGGTTTCGCCATCATCCCGCTGACTGCTGATAAGGCCACATGGATCTGGCTGTGGTTGTTGTGGATCGCGGTGGCCTTCACGACCGTCAGTGGTTTGCAATATTTGTGGCGTGCGCAAAAGTTGCGTAAGACGACTCCTAATTTGATGGCCTGAGATGCGCTGTTCGGTTGTTGCAGTCGGAACCGAATTACTGCTTGGTCAGATCGTTGATACCAACTCGTCGTGGATCGGCGAACAGTTAGCCGCGAACGGAATTGACTCGCTGTTGCAAGTCAAAGTTGGGGACAACCATCAGCGCATTGTTGATGTGGTTCGCTCGGCTTTGGTTGAAGCCGACGCTGTCATTATGTGTGGCGGTCTTGGACCAACTCATGATGACTTGACTCGTGAAGCAATTGCTGAAGTCATGGGCGTTGATCTAGTTCTGCACGACGATATTGCGCAAGTCATTCGCAACATCTTTGAATCCCGCGGTCGAAGGATGGCCGACAACAATCTGCAACAGGCGATGGTGCCCGTTGGGGCAACTGTGATTCATCAAACTCGCGGCACTGCGCCGGGTTTGATGTGCCCGGTTGGTGACAAAGTCATCTACGCCGTGCCGGGTGTGCCCCACGAAATGCAAGACATGATGGAGCGAGCGATCTTGCCCGACCTGCGTGCGCGAAGCGGTGACACCAGTGTGATCGCGAGTCGCGTCATTCGCACCTGGGGCGAAAGCGAAAGCGGCTTGAACGAACGCCTCAATCCGATCATCGCCCAACTTGAAGAAGTCGGTAATCCGACGTTGGCTTTTTTGGCGAGCGGTTGGGAAGGTATCAAAGTTCGACTTACGGCTAAGGGCGCCGATAGCCAACAAGCTCACGCAGTTCTCGACGAATGGCAAGCAAAAGTTCTCGAAGTTGTTGGCGACGTTGTCTTTGGGTTTGATGCCGACAACATGGAAACGGTTGTGTTGAATCTGTTGCGCGAGCAGGGCCTGACACTTGGGCTCGCCGAGTCGGTGACTGGTGGACTGGTATCGGGGCGTCTGACGTCTATTCCAGGCGCTAGTGACGTGCTTCGGGGAAGTGTGGTGTCGTATGCAAGTGAGGTCAAGTTTGATCTGCTTGATGTTCCGCGCGGACCTGTCGTGAGTGAGGCGGCCGCAATTGCGATGGCCGAAGGTGCTCGTCGTGTGCTTGGTGCCGATGTTGCGTTGTCAGTGACTGGCGTTGCTGGTCCCGCTGAGCAAGATGGTCAGCCGGTTGGCACGTTGTGTATTGCCGTGGCGATGAATGGCCGTTCAACTGTTTCGACGACTCTTCGCATGCCTGGCCAGCGGGACCAGATGCGCCAGATGTCGGTGATTTCGTCGTTGGATTTCTTGCGGCGTGAGATTTTGATCCCGTCGGACGCCAACTGAAATCTCATCTTTGTGATCCGTTCTACCTCGGGCTTGTAGCCTTGGATCGCCTGCCCTCGTAGCTCAGCTGGATAGAGCAATGGACTTCTAATCCATCGGTCGCATGTTCGAATCATGCCGAGGGCGCACATCAAAACGGGCATTTCCCGATGAAAACGACCATTTTCCCCCTACACTTCAGCGTCTGTTCCGTAGGGGTTTCAAGCCCGTTTCGGCAATTCTGAGCGAGGTTTGAGTGAAGTTCAAAAAGGGCGACACCGTCATCTATCCCCAGCATGGAGCCTGCAAGGTTGAGGCCATCCGCAAGGAAGATCCTCTCAATACCGGTAAGCAACAGGAATACTTGGTTCTCCGCACCGTGATCGGCGATATGACCCTGCGAGTTCCGATGTCGAAGGTCGACGAAGTCGGCGTTCGCCCGCCGGTGTCGCCAGATGAACTTGAAGACTTGGTTGCCGTGTTGGCTAAGGCCGACCCTCGCGTGCCCAGCAACTGGAGCCGTCGCTTCAAGAACCACCAGGAAAAGCTCAAGAGTGGCGATGTGTACCAGGTCGCCGAAGTTGTTCGTAACCTTGCAGCGCGTAACCGAGACGCTTCATTGTCGGCAGCCGAGCGCACCATGTACGAGCGGGCTCGCGTCAACCTCATTTCTGAAATTGCTCCGGCCTTGAAGGTCACCACCGACGAAGCCGAGGTCTATCTCGATGAAGCATTGGCCAAGGGCGTGTTGAAGCCGGTGAAGGCCGCCAAGCCCGCAAAGGCTGCTGCGCCCAAGGTTGAAGTAGCAAAGGTTGAGAGCGATGATGACGATCTCGATGACGACCTCGACGAGAAGCCAGCAGCACCAGTCGCTAAGGCGGCGCCAGTCAAAAAGGCCACTGAACCGAAGGCTGCGCCTGTGAAGAAGGCTGCTGCACCTAAGCCCGTTGCCGAAGAGGCTGAGAAGGCCGAGGCTCCGGCGAAGAAGGCTCCCGCCAAAAAGGCCGTCGCCAAAAAGCCCGCCAAAGACTGATTGTCCTCGTACACCTCGTGTTGGCGCGAAATATGGTGCGAAATTGCAAGCCCTTGATTTCCAAGATCTTCATGTGCTAGCCATTTTTTGCACATTGATGCGTTGTCGTTAACTCACTGGTTGAGGACCTGTGGGATTTGTGAATGAAGGTGGGATCATGAGGCGTTGCGCGGTTTGGTTGGTCGGTGTGTTGGGGTCGTTGCTGGTGGTGGTTGGTCAAGCCAACGCGGTGGGCGTGTGGGGTCAAGCGACCCCGGCCGTGTTCGCCGCTGGTGTGCAGAACACCACCCTCGAAGCGTACTTCTCTTCGGTGTCGTGTGGGTCGGTGGGGAACTGCACTGCCGTCGGATACTTCAAGAATGTGGCTGGCGGCTATGAGGCGTTCACGATGACGTCGACAGCAGGCACATGGGGTCAAGCGACCCCGGCCGTGTTCGCCACTGGTGTGCAGAACACCACCCCGAGCGCGGAATTCTCTTCGGTGTCGTGTGGGTCGGTGGGGAACTGCACTGCCGTCGGATACTTCAAGAATGTGGCTGGCGACCGTGAGGCGTTCACGATGACGTCGACAGCAGGCACATGGGGTCAAGCGACCCCAGCCGTATTCGCCACTGGTGTGCAGAACACCACCCCCGAAGCGTACTTCTCTTCGGTGTCGTGTGGGTCGGTGGGGAACTGCACTGCCGTCGGATACTTCAAGAATGTGGCTGGCGGCTATGAGGCGTTCACGATGACGTCGACAGCAGGCACATGGGGTCAAGCGACCCCAGCCGTATTCGCCACTGGTGTGCAGAACACCACCCCCGAAGCGTACTTCTCTTCGGTGTCGTGTGGGTCGGTGGGGAACTGCACTGCCGTCGGATACTTCAAGAATGTGGCTGGCGGCTATGAGGCGTTCACGATGACGTCGACAGCAGGCACATGGGGTCAAGCGACCCCAGCCGTATTCGCCACTGGTGTGCAGAACACCACCCCCGAAG
>JBIKOO010000064.1:0-9291 GCA_044358015.1 Ilumatobacteraceae bacterium | reverse complement strand
GTTAGGCAAGCCTAACATCTAGTAGGCATGCCTAACAACACGGGTTCAAAATTTTGGCGAGATCACTGCGCTGATCTCGAACAACTTGATGCCACGGCTACCGTGGAAGCATGTCTGAAGCAAACTCGCCAGGAACTAAGTCTGAAAAGATGTCTGAAACGACTGTTGATATCAAGCCCCGAAGCCGCGACGTTACTGATGGCATCCAAAAGGCTGCATCTCGCGCCATGTTGCGGGCCGTCGGATTGACCGACGCCGATTGGGAAAAGCCCCAGGTCGGAATCGCTTCTTCGTGGAATGAGATCACTCCCTGCAACATGTCGATTCGTCGCTTAACGACTGCGGCCAAAGAAGGCGTTCGTGCTGCTGGTGGAGTTGCCCTTGAATTCGGAACCATCACGGTCAGCGACGGAATCTCGATGGGTCACGAAGGAATGCGTGCATCCTTGGTGAGTCGTGAAGTGATTGCCGACTCGGTTGAAACCGTGATGCATGGTGAGCGACTTGACGGTCTCGTTGCGACGGGCGGATGCGACAAGAGCATGCCCGGAATGATGATGGCGATCGCTCGACTCAATTTGCCAGCTGTGTTCGTGTACAACGGTTCAACATTGCCGGGATATCTCGACGGGAAAGCCCTTGACATCACGTCGGTTTTTGAAGCAATTGGCGCTTGTGCTGCCGGAACAATTACCGAAGAAGAGTTGGGCGAAATTGAACGTCACGCGTGCCCTGGTGAGGGTGCATGCGGCGGAATGTTCACTGCCAACACGATGTCGTCAATCGGTGAGGCACTTGGATTGTCATTGCCAGGTTCGGCTTCGGCACCAGCAATTGATTCCCGTCGTGAAGTGGATGCACGTCTTGCCGGAGAAGCAGTTGTGAACATGCTTCGACTGGGCATTCGCCCGAGTGACATCTTGACCAAGAAGGCTTTTGAAAATGCAATTGCACTTGCGAATGCTTTGGGTGGAAGTACTAACGCAGTGTTGCACTTGTTGGCGATTGCTAATGAAGCTGGAGTTGAATTAAACCTCGAAGATTTCAATCGCATCGCTGCAAAGGTTCCGCACATCGCCGACATGAAGCCGGGTGGAAAGTTTCATATGACCGACCTCGATCGCATCGGTGGAGTGCCCGTTGTTTTGAAGATGTTGTTGGATGCTGGCTTATTGCACGGTGATGTGATGACGGTGACCGGAAAGACCATGGCCGAAAACTTGGCCGAGATCAATCCACCTGCACCCGACGGAGTTGTCGTGCACCCATTGAGCGAACCGATCAACGTTGAAGGTGGATTGCTCATTTTGACAGGGTCACTCGCTCCTAAGGGCAGCGTTGTAAAGGTTGCTGGTCTGACACCCGAACAACGTTTGTTTGAAGGAACGGCGCGAGTGTTTGATGGTGAAGACGGCGCGATGGCCGCAATCATGGCCGGAGAAATTCAGCCCAACACGGTGCTCGTGATTCGCTACGAAGGTCCAAAGGGCGGACCAGGAATGCGCGAGATGTTGGCGATCACTGGAGCGATGAAGGGTGCTGGTCGTGGTTACGACTGTGCCTTGATTACCGACGGTCGTTTCAGCGGTGGAACATGGGGATTCTGTATCGGTCACGTGGCGCCAGAAGCTGTTGATGGCGGTCCGATCGCGTTCGTGCGAGACGGTGACAGGATCAAGATTGATGTGGCTAACTTTGGTCTCGATCTGCTGGTCGATGAAGCCGAATTGGCTCAGCGTCGTGAAGGTTGGAAGCCGAACCCGCCTCGCTATACGAGTGGTGTGTTGGGCAAGTACGCCAAGTTGGCGCAAGGTGCCGAAAAGGGCGCCATCACCAACCTCATCTAATTCCGCCACTTTGGAATATGGCTGTCGCTGAGCGGTAACTAACTTCCAAAGTGGTGAGTTATTACCGGTTCAGGCGTTTGCGGACGATCGCTCGCCATCCGTTGAGGAACGCGCACAAAAACACGGTCGCGACAATGATGAACGCGGTCGCGGTTCCATCGTCAAAAACGAAGCGCCGAAGCACCATGCCGAGGATGATCGTGGTGAGCCAAACGATCGCTCCAGTTCGAAGATCTAATGGTTTCTTCCATGCTTGTGACGCGAGCCAGCCTGCGACTGCAGCGATCAAGAATGGAGCGGCCACGCGAAAGACTCCAGAAACTGCTCCACCTTCATCGTGATTCTCGCGACCGATAGCCACGAAGATCACGATGCACAAAACATCGGCAACGGCTGACCAGAGAACGACTTTTGATTTCATGACATCACCCTTTGTTGAGTTTTTCGATAGTTACGACGGCGTTGTAATCGGGAATTCGGCTGGCATCTTCGTTAATTCCGGCATCAATGAGCACGTTGCCTTCGGGCCAGTGCACCTGAATCGAGTGCGAAGGCAAGGCCACGATTTTTACTCGTGCATTCATTGACCCGATGTCACTTCGTAAAAGTACTTGATCACCTTCAACGAGGTTCAACGCATCGGCATCGCGACCATCAATGTAGACAGCATCTCGAGTTGCTCCTGTCAATGGATCAATCTCGTTGAAGATCATCGAGTTGAATTGTTTTCCGCGTCGAGTTGACAAGAAGAAGTGTCCCGGAGGAATAGATGGTGGTGAAACATCAAGCGCAGTAAATCGTGCTCGACCATCAGGCAGTGGGAATTCTCCGCCTGCACATAAATGCCGACCGCCGTATTGAACCGCATCGTGGGTCTTTGACAGGTTTTCAATCCCGGCGTACATCGGAACTATCTGTGCAATCTCTGTTCTCAATGCCTTGTTGTCGGTCCATGAGAAATACGGCGCAAGCGCGGGATTCATTCGCGTGGCGATATCGGAAAAGATTCGCCATTCGCTTCGTGCTTCGCCCGGAGCAGAAACGATTTCAGGGCTAAATGCAATTTGACGTTCGGTCGTAGTGCTCGTGCCGCCACCCTCTTGTTCGTAACGAGTTGCAGCTGGTAGCAAAATGACGTCGTCGCCATCGATAAACATTTGCGAAGTCAAAACGATGTCTTGATGAACGCGCATCGAAACTCGAGACAACGCCGCCTCTACTCGCTTGGGGTCGGGCATGACATCTAAGAAATTGGAGCCGTCTAGGAAGAGCACATCCAGTTCATCGCGTTCGGCCGCAAGGACCATCTCAGGTGCCGTGATTCCTGGTGTTGCTGGCACGGCAAAACCCCACATTGCCGAGAGTTCGCGTGCGGATTCGGCCGACACGGTAACGCCGCCAGGAAATGCTGTTGAATATGCGCCCATTTCGGCGCCGCCCTGCACACCTGAGTGTCCACGAATTGGCATGAGTCCAGATCCATTACGACCGACATTGCCGCGAGCGAGTGCAACGTTCACGATTGCTTGAACGCCTTCCACTCCATGGCGATGTTGGGTAATGCCCATGCTCCAGATGAGGATGGCGCTCTTGGAGGATGCGTACAAATGAGCGAGCGCATTGAGCGTCTCTTCGTCAACGCCAGCATCACGCAGCAAATCTTCACGATCAAGTGTTGCTACATGTTCAACAAGTTTATTCCAACCGTGCGTATGTTGCTGAATGAAATCATGGTCAATCGCATCAA
The DNA here is from genome assembly GCA_044358015.1 of Ilumatobacteraceae bacterium. Lineage (GTDB taxonomy): Bacteria > Actinomycetota > Acidimicrobiia > Acidimicrobiales > Ilumatobacteraceae > Casp-actino8. The sequence continues at coordinate 5,697 of JBIKOO010000064.1, read as the reverse complement.
GCCCGATTAATTCTTTGAGCAGAGCATTAGCAAGTGCAACATCGCCTTCGGGGCGGACAGGTACGTGCAAGTCGCACAACTTAGTACCAAACAAAAATGATTCAGGCTTCGATGGAACCCAATAGTTTTCAAGTCCCGGTTCGAGATACGGGTTAATGACAACGACTTTGGCACCGTTCTTTTTGGCCTCATAGAGATACTTCGTAAAGACCGGTTGATTGTTGGCAACATTGGCGCCCCACAAAATAACGACATCGGTTTCAAGTACATCTTGCAAACTGCATGTACTCGCAGCGACACCAATCGTTGACTTCAAGCCGATTGTCGACGGCGCGTGACAGGTTCGCGCTGCCGAATCAATGTTGGCGACACCCATGGCGCGAGCGGCCTTGCCGGCGACGTAATACGACTCGTTGGTTAATCCACGACTGGTGAGATAAATGGCGGTTCGATCTCCGCCCGCAGCACGAATACCAAGACCGACAGCGTCCAGGGCATCATCCCACGAGATGCGAGCAAATCCCTTTTCTCCACGCTTACGTCGCATCGGGTAGGCGAGACGCCCCATTTCGCGAAGTTCTGTACCAGTGCGCTTGCGTAGCCACGAAACATCACTTAACACTGAATGATCAAACGCAGGAGCACAGTTCACCTCGAGCAATTTCAATCGAGTGGTGCACAAATGAATTCCGTCAAGGGTCCAGTCGTGCAACCCGGCAACACCTAGGGCGCAACCGTCGCAGACGCCTTCGTTCAGAATCTTCCACGCGCGTTTGGGTGTGCGACGAACATTGACGGCGACGCGCGCCATCTCACCGAGATGATTTGGTTTGGTATGGCCAATGCCGTTTGGCGACAGGCTCACCCAAGATTTTGGATTCCAGAGGCGACGCGCCACTGGTGGATCAAATTTCTTCGTAGTACTCGCGGCCGAGATGGGTGATGACATCTTCGCCCATCATCCAACGCAACGTGTTCTTCAACTTGGTGAGCTGAATGAACAAGTCATGCTCGGGGTAGAGACCAGGTGCAACCTGCGGGCTCTTGTAGTAGAAGCTCAACCACTCCTGGATGCCACCCATACCAGCGCGCTGTGCAAGGTCACTCAACAAGATGAGGTCAAGTGCAAGTGGGGCAGCGAGGATCGAGTCACGACACAAGAAGTTGACCTTGATCTGCATGGGGTAACCCAACCAGCCAGTGATGTCAATGTTGTCCCAACCCTCTTTGGCATCGCCGCGAGGTGGGTAGTAATTGATTGAAACTTTGTGGAAGACGTTGCCGTACAACTCGGGGTACTTCGCCGGCTGCAAAATGTCTTCGAGTACTCCAAGTTTTGATTCTTCTTTGGTCTTGAAGTTTTCGGGTGCATCAAGCACTTCGCCGTCACGGTTGCCAAGAATGTTGGTGCTGTACCAACCCGACAAACCGAGCATGCGGGCCTTGAGCATTGGGGCCAAAACAGTCTTCATGAGTGTTTGACCGGTCTTGAAGTCTTTGCCAGAAATCGGAATGTTCTTCTCAGTTGCGAATTGACGCAACACTGGTGCGTCTACAGCCAGGTTCGGTGCACCGTTGTTGAACGGAACTCCTTCAAGTAATGCTGCATACGCATACAACTGACACGGTGAAACTGTTTCATCGTTGGCGTCAATGGCCTTCTCGAATGATTCGAGGTCCATGTGCGCCTTGCCTGGCTCGATGAAGATTTCGGTACTTGCACACCAGATCATGACAACGCGGTCAACTTGCTTCTCTTCTTTGAAGCGATTGATGTCTTCGCGAATTGCGTTCAGCATGCCGCGCTTGCTGCTGATGGGCTTGATGTGTTCGCCGTCAAGGTTGCGCGCATACTTGCGTTCGAAAGCGGCTTGCATGGGGCGAATCTCACGCAGTGCATCGCTAATGGCTTCGATGTGCTTGCCACTTTCAAGCACGCCAGCACGGCTCGCTGAAACGTATGCGTCATCTGGGTACACATCCCAGGCGCCCCACACGATGTCATTGAGTGTTGCTAACGGAACGAAGTCTTTGATGAGAGGTGAGCGATCTTCGGTGCGCTTGCCGAGGCGAATAGTGCCCATCTGCGTGAGCGAACCGATTGGCGATCCGAGGCCTCGCTTGGTGAGTTCGACGCCGGCAATAAGTGTTGATGCCACTGCGCCAAGACCAACTGTGAGGACGCCGAGGCGACCGGTAGCCGGAGCAACAATGGGGGACGGGGGAGTAGACATTCCATCAGGCTAGGCGGTGAATGCGTGCCCTAGCATGACTCCCATGAATGATCTGCCGAACTCGGGTGCAAACGAGCACACTGCCGCTGGTGCGATCCTGATGGATGGCAATCGGTTGCGCGATGAAATCGTGACCAAGTTGGCTCAAACAATCGCGGCTGCTGGGTCGCCGCCTGTGTGTCTGGCAACGGTTTTGGTCGGAGATGACGCGCCAAGTCAGCGATATGTGCGCAACAAGCATGTTCAAGCTGGAAAAGCGGGCATGTTGAGTCGGAACGAGATTTTGCCCGCTGATGCGGGGCAGGCGCAGGTTGAAGATGTGGTGGGTCGGTTGGCGCAAGATCCCAGTGTGCACGGGATTTTGGTGCAGAGTCCGTTGCCACATGGCTATGACGAAGAGCAGGTTTTGTCACTGATTCCAGCCGATAAAGATGTCGATGGTCTGACCTCTCAGTCGATGGGTCGATTGGTTCGCGGTTTACCCGGTCTTGTGGGATGCACGCCTCTGGGCGTCATTCGTCTCTTAGAGCGATACGGCGTCGCCACAAGCGGCAAGCGGGCCGTAGTTATTGGTCGTTCTACATTGGTTGGATTGCCACTTTCGCTGTTGCTGGCTCGTAAAGGGATCGACGCCACGGTGACGATTGCCCATAGCCGCACCGCTGATCTCATTGATGTGTGTCGCAATGCCGACATCGTTGTTGGGGCAGTCGGACAGGCTCATCTGATAAATGCGGCCCACATCAAGCCAGGTGCAGCAGTCATTGATGTCGGTATTTCTCGCACCGAAGCCGGGATTGTTGGAGACGTTGATTTTGATGCAGTGCAGGCTGTGGCTGGGGCAATTACGCCGATGCCAGGGGGCACCGGTCCGATGACGATTGCGTGTCTACTCGAGAACACCCTGACCGCTGCTCGGCTACAGGGGTCGTTCCCCGTTTGATGTGAATGGGGCGTTCCCCGTTTGACGTCGATTATCCGTCGAAAATCGAGAAATTGGTGTCAAAGGTTGTCGTTATTAGGCCCGAGATGGCACACTTACGAGCAATGAACGCCAACTTGACTCCTAAGACCTCGGTCCTAGCAGCCTCGTTCGCGCTCGTAGTAGTAATCATCTGACGCATTCGATCACTCGAATGCGTCGTACGGCCTCCCAGATGGGGGGCCATTTCGCTTTCGGGACTCGAACCTACAAGACACAGGAACCGACATGACAGAACAGATCACTGGTGCTCAAGCGCTGATTCGGGCTCTCGAGCTCGAAAACGTTGACACCATCTTTGGTTTGCCAGGCGGATGCATTCTGCCGGCTTACGATCCGCTGCTCGACAGCCATATTCGCCACATTCTCGTTCGCCATGAACAGGGTGCTGGGCATATGGCTGAGGGTTATGCCCATGTGACTGGTCGTCCTGGAGTTGCTCTGGTGACTTCAGGTCCTGCAGCTACCAACATGGTGACCCCTCTGTGCGATGCCTACATGGACTCGATTCCGATGATCTGTATCACCGGTCAGGTTCCAACTTCGGCCATCGGAACCGACGCTTTCCAAGAGTGCGACACCGTTGGCATTACTCGCAGCGTCACGAAGCACAACGAACTGGTGATGTCGGCCGACGAAATTCCGTTGATCGTCCGTCAGGCTTTCCATATCGCGACAACTGGTCGTCCCGGTCCGGTGTTGATTGACGTCCCGAAGGACTGTCTGCAAAACATGATGACGTGGCATTGGCCAACTGACGAAGAAGTTCTTGAAAGTCTTCCGGGTTACAAGCCCAACACCAAGGGTCACTCGCGCATGATCAAGGAAGCAGCGCGCTTGATTCTTGATTCAAAGCAGCCAGTTCTTTATGTCGGCGGCGGAGTGTTGAAGGCACGTGCTGCTGACGCGTTGCGCGAACTCGCAGAGCTCATTAACACTCCAGTTGTTACCACGTTGATGGCTCGCGGTGCATTCCCCGACAGTCATCCATTGTGTCTTGGTATGCCAGGTATGCACGGCAACGCAACTGCAATCACTGCAATGCAAAAGAGTGATCTGTTGATCAACCTTGGTGCGCGTTTTGACGACCGCATCACCGGCAAGGTCAGCACATTTGCTCCCGACGCCAAGATCATTCACGTCGACATCGACCCGGCCGAACAAGGCAAGGTTCGTCGTCCCGATGTTCCGATTGTTGGCGACTGTCGTCTTGTGATCGAAGAACTTGTCAAGACCATCAAAGAGATGCTCGCGAATGGTGAAGTCCAGGCAGACATTTCTGCATGGAAGAGTCGCGTCAGCGGATGGCAAGAACAGTTCCCGATGTACTACTCACCGAACGAACCTGGCGAAGCGCTAAAGCCGCAGTTTTGCTTAGAAAAACTGCATGAATTGGCTCCTGCCGGAACCATCTTGTGCTCAGGCGTTGGTCAGCACCAAATGTTCTCTTCGCAGTTCTGGAAATTTGAAGAGCCGTACACCTGGGTCAACTCAGGTGGTCTCGGAACAATGGGATTCTCAATTCCGGCAGCTATTGGCGCCAAGGTCGCACGACCCGATCGCACAGTGTGGGCAGTTGACGGTGACGGTTGTTTCCAAATGACCGCACAAGAACTCGTGACTGCAAGCGTTGAACGTATTCCGATCAAGGTTGCAGTTTTGAATAACTCCTATCTCGGCATGGTTCGTCAGTGGCAAGAAATGTTTTACGACGAGCGCTACAGCGAGGTGTACTTGTCGCCAGAACTTCCCGACTTCGTGAAGTGGGCAGAGGCCATGGGTTGTGTCGGCATTCGTGTGGAGAGCCCTGAAGAAGTTGAACCAGCGATTGCGTTGGCTAACAGCATCAATGATCGTTCAGTTGTTGTTGAGTTCCGCGTTGACGCCGGCGAAAAGGTTTTCCCGATGGTCCCCGCAGGCTTTGGCAACGACGATGTTCTCTTGCACCCGAATCAAAATGATCGAAGGGAGTTCTTGCGATGAGCATGACACCGAACACAACATCAATGCCCTCACATCACATCTTGTCGGTGCTTGTGCAGAACCGCGCCGGAGTCTTGGCTCGTGTTTCAAGCCTGTTCGCTCGACGCGGCTACAACATCTTCAGCTTGGCTGTCGCCCCGACCGAAGATCCCGATTTTTCGCGGATCACGATCGTGGTTGACGTTGAGTCAGCCCCGCTTGAGCAGATCGTGAAGCAGCTGTTCAAGCTCATTGACGTCGTCAAAATCAGCGAACTCGACCCCCGTCGCTCGGTTGAGCGTGAACTCATGATGGCTACCGTTCGGGTGGCCTCAGAGGACCGTGGACAGGTCGTTGAACTGGCAAATATCTTCGAAGGCAAAATTTTGGCTGTAGGAACTGAGGCCATAACGGTGTCTTTGGAGGGAAGTCCCGACAAACTTGATGACTTCGAGGAACTTCTTCGTGGTTACGGGATTGTTGAACTTCAACGGACCGGCCGTGTGGCGCTTCCGAAAC
>JBIKOO010000168.1:0-2795 GCA_044358015.1 Ilumatobacteraceae bacterium | reverse complement strand
AGATCGCCAGCGTTCACAAGTCCGATGATGTCGCCCGGGAATGCTTCTTCAATCGTTTCGCGGTCGTTGCCAAAAGCAGTCGTAACGTACTTGGTGCCTACTGCACGGCCCGATCGGGTGCATTCAATATCCATGCCGCGTTCAAAATGGCCCGAACAAACTCGGGCGAACGCTAAACGGTCACGGTGATTCGGGTCCATGTTGGCCTGAATCTTGAAAACAAAACCAGCGAAGGGACTGACGAGTGGTCGTTCAACTTCGGCGATATCAACACGCGGTAATGGTGGCGGTGCAAGTTCGGCCACTGCATCAAGTAAGGCCCGGACTCCAAAGTTTGTCAGCGCTGACCCAACGAATACGGGGGTGCTTTTCCCTGCCAAGAACGAGGGCAGGTCGACATTGGCTTCAATGGCATCAAGTAACGAACATGAATCGAGCGCAACCTTCCACGCATCGCCTTCTTCGGCCGCTGCTCGATCGGCATCGATGATTTCTTCAGGTGCTTCAGCAGCGCCGCGTGCCGTGCGCGTGTACTTGGTGAAAAGTCCGGTTCGGCGATCAATGGTGCCGCGGAAGTCTCCGGGCTGACCAACTGGCCATGTTGCCGGTGTGGCGCGTAGACCGATTTGTTGTTCGACCTCATCGAGAAGTTCGAGCGGGTCACGACCAGGACGGTCAAACTTGTTGAAGAATGTGAGCACGGGCAAGTTACGCGAACGACACACATTGAAAAGTTTCAGGGTCTGGGCTTCAATGCCCTTGGCGGTGTCAAGCACCATGATGACCGCGTCGACTGCTGCCAAAACGCGATAGGTGTCTTCGCTGAAGTCACGGTGGCCTGGCGTGTCAAGAAGGTTGAAGACATGGTCGCCGTATGGGAACTGGAGAACTGTCGATGAAATGGAGATGCCACGTTGGCGTTCCATCTCCATCCAGTCAGATGTGGCCGAGCGCTGTCCTGCACGGGCTCGCACTGAACCAGCATCTTGGATGGCGCCCGCATACAGCAAGAACTTTTCGGTGAGGCTGGTTTTTCCGGCGTCGGGGTGACTAATGATGGCAAAGGTTCGGCGTCGTAACGCTTCCTCGGAGATATCAGTACCGGTTTCCATGGCATCACGAGGGTACAGGCAGAACCGGCCAGTGTTGGGGAGTCGGGGGATTAACGCGGGGAGCGAGCTTCAAACATCTCGGCGGTCATCGCCGTGACGACCTGTTCGGAGCGTGATCCAAGTGCATAGAAAAGCTGGCGCAGCGAACTGTAGGACAAAAAATGGCCGATGACTGTAAATCGGTCTTCGTTCATCTTGGTGCGCTCGGCCGAAAACCAACGCTGAAACTGGACCTCAAGAAAGTGATCGCGTTCACGGACGACTTCTTTGGCAACGGCCCAATTTGAGCTGAGTTGATCAACTGCGTCAACGAGCGGGCCATAAGTACGAATCAAACTGAAGCGCAGATTGACAAATGTTGTGAGTCGGCTATTGAGGTCGCCTGCCGGAACATCAAGCGTAATCATATGTTCAATGTGGGGCTGGATCTGTTGATAGGAAACCGAAATCAATTCACCAAGCGAATCAAAATAACGCGTGAAGGTGCGTTCGGATATTCCGGCACGTTCCGCGATGTCGGCGGCAGTCAGATTGACGCGACCTTCAGTCACAAGTTCGATAATTGCGTGAATCGCCGCCTCTTTACCCTTGCGGACGCGCTCGTGGCGACCGTCAAGTTTGTGGATAGTGGCGCTGCTCATACATTGCACAATAGTCATCGAGGTGGCACTACTCTCAATTGAGATTGCATCAGAAAGACGGTGTTGCCATGGTCCTAGATATCGCCAAAGTTCGAGCTCAGTTTCCAGCATTAGCTCTCACCGATCGTGGTGGTCCTCGGGTGTATTTTGATAACCCCGCAGGAACCCAAGTCCCTCAGATCGTGGTTGACCGTATGGTCTCGGCGCTCGTTAATTCGAATGCCAATATGAATGGCAATTTCCAGACGTCGCGTGAGGCCACCGAAATCTCGCGTCAAGCACACTTGGCGATAGCCGATTTCTTCAATGCCAAGTCCGAAAATGAAGTGGTTTTTGGGCCAAATATGACCTCATTGACATTCATGATGGCGCGCGTTTTGGCATCGCAGTTTTCTCCTGGAGATGAAATCATCCTGACGCAGATGGAGCACGACGGTAATGCTTCACCGTGGCGGATCATGGCCGAAGAACGTGGGCTCATTGTGAAGCGTCTTGAATTTGATCGAAATACATATGAGATTGACCTTGATCTGCTTGACACTTTGATCACTCCTCGCACAAAGTTCGCGGCCATCAATTACTCGAGCAATATTCTCGGAACCATCAATGATGTGAAAGCAATGTGCGCGAGATATCGTGCCGCCGGAGTGTTGACGTATGTTGATGCGGTTCAATTTGCTCCGCACGGCGCCATTGATGTTCAAGATCTTGGCTGCGATTTCTTGGTGGCATCGGCGTACAAGTTCTACGGACCACACCAAGGTGTGCTGTGGGGCCGAGAAGAACTCTTGAATAGTTTGCCCGCCTACAAATTGCGTGTTGTGAAAGATGTATCGCCAGGTCGTTACGAAACGGGTACGCAATCGTTAGAAGGGCAAGCTGGAACGCACGGCGCACTCGAGTACATGCAATGGGTCGGAACGACGATGGGCCAAGAACATCTGAATGACAATCCGAGTCATCGCCAGCGCACCAGAGAAATTCATGCGGGTCTCAAGGCGATGGCCATTTACGACCGAATGCTCGTTGCCCATTTGATTAC
>JBIKOO010000197.1:0-2804 GCA_044358015.1 Ilumatobacteraceae bacterium | reverse complement strand
CCTATGTACTCATCGCAATGTGCCACGATAGGGATATGAAAATTTCTCGTTACTCAGCACTGATCTCGGCAGTTGTTTTACTCGGAGTTGCAGGCTTGTCGTCGTGTTCAAGCGATGGTGCTGCAACGTCAGTGTCGCTTGTACCAACGACCGAAGCAACATCAGCGTCGCCGACCGATCCCGTGAGCACTGCCGCCCCAACGAGCACCGCAAGTAAAGAAACTCCAGAAACGGGAACTCCTTCAACCGAATCGGTCATCATCGAACTTGATGCCGATGCTGGAATGGCACAAGAGGCATCAGTTGTCTTAGGAACTCCAGTCACGATTCGTGTTATCGCTGAAGTTGAAGATGAGTTCCACCTTCATGGTTACGACATTGAACTCTCAGGTGATGATGTCACGTTTGAATTTGTTGCCGACAAGTTAGGCGAATTCGAACTTGAAGGTCATGAATCTGGCGAAGTGTTACTGAATTTGTCTGTCATTGCCGGCTGACAAATTCAGAACTCCTTCAACTCGTTATTTACTTCTGACGGCAAGGCTGGCCGCGGAGTGAACCACAGGCCGCAACGCCAGCAGGTACGTTCAATCCAGGGACAACCGAAAGTGCAATCGATGACGGGTGCTCGGCGTCGTGCAGAATTGTTACCTTTTCACCAGCGTTGAGAGTTGCAAACTTCCATTCGCCACGGTTGCCACCTGGTGTGTCAATTGTGATGCGAATTTTTGATCCGGCTCGGAAAGGGTGAGCAACTGGGAAAATTTCCACTCGCGCCAAGAACGGTTCGCCAGGTGTCACTGACATGACGTCTGATTCAAAGAAGTCATGCACGGGACGAAGTTCGGTACTGGCCGACTCGTTGAGGGCACGCAGGCTGGCGCGGAGCCAACCACTTTGAACATATGTCTCTGAACCATCGGGACGAATTTCACTGATTGTGACTTCGAGGTCAGTGTCGGCGGCTTCAGTTGAAATCCATAGGTCAGCAGATCCTGGTCCGATGATGACAGTGTCCTCCGTTAAAGCAGCCGTCGTGAAAACTGCGGCCGTGCCTTCGGGGTTACGCACCCAGTTCCACTTGATATTGGCATCCCAAATACTTCCTTCGCCTCCGAAGAATGTCTCAGGAGTTGCCGAGGGATCGGCGGTGTAGTCGGTGCTGCTGGTTTGTGCGACGGCAGAACCAAGGGTTCCATTGTCGCCGAAGTTGAAGCGAACTGCTTGTGCTTCGGGAATCGGCCACGCCGAGAAATCGGCACGCCAACGATTGAGAGGTGTGCCCGGTGCTTGACCATCTGCAGCACCTTCTTCAAACAAGATGCGAACAGACGGCTCGTTTTCAAAAATTTCAAGGGCTTCCTCAAAAGTCATTCCGGTAAAACGATTCTCTTGCACGATTGGTGTGGCCACTCCAAAAATGCCTGGTGTCAAAACTGTGGCGATCAGGCCAGCAGCGGTGAGATCAGGCACTTTCTTCGCAACATACAAACTCAAGAACTCGGCGTAACGAGGGAAGACGGCTGGCCCGAGCGACTCGGTGTGCAAACCGTTGACCAACGTTGTGTACATGTGCGGAGTGCCAGTGAACTTGTCAATGAAAGCGGGAAAGTGTCCACCGGTTTGTTCGTCTTGCCAAGCGCCCGACAAGAAAACAGGAACATTGATTTTGTCAACAAACAATGATGGGTTGATGGAGTCGCCAACTTCGGGTTCGTAGAACACGTTGTCGTTGATTTCGCTGATGAGGTCGGGGTTTTGCAAACGTAGTTTTTGGTTGTCGGCACAAATGGTGTCTCCTGAGTCGGCCATCTTCTTCGACCACTCTTGGCCATAAACAGCAGCGCTATCCATACGTTCTTTGGTCCACTTCACCGCAAAGCCGGTGTTCAAGATTCCGCCGGGACGAAGCGTGCTACGTGCACTGTCATCAATGACCGACAGTGGCGTGATGGCAGCCAAGCTCGGCGGCTGAGTAGCGGCGACGAACAGTTGGCTGATGCCGGGATAACTAATGCCCACCATTCCGACTTCGTTGTCTTGCACCCACGGTTGAGCGGCGATGGCTTCGATGGCGTCATAACCATCAAGTGATTGTGACTCTTCGAAGTAACGGAAAGAACCGCCAGAGCAACCAGTACCGCGCATGTTGACGGCGACATAGGCGTATCCGAGAGTCGTAAAGAGTTGACCAAATGTGGTGTCGTCTGGATTACTCGGTGAGTACCCCGAGTATTCAACAACGGTGGGGTACGGGCCGTCTTCAACCTTGCCGGGGAACATCACGTTGATGGAAAGAGTGGTTCCATCACGAGCGGTTAGATATCCGAAGCCCGGGGCTGGGAGTTCTTGTTCGGAATAGAAACTTTGCTCGGGAATGAATGTGGCGTCATAAACCACGACTTCTGCGCTGGCAGCCGACATGTCGGTATTGACGACTTTGTACAAACCAACTTCAAGATTGCGGGCCAGAAATGAACCCTGTTCATCGGTTGTTCCTTCGGCAGCGATCGTGCCGTCTTCGGCTTGAATCTGCAGATCTGTGCCTGGTTCGGCGTCAATGACTGCGATTTGATGGGCGCCCGGACGAACCGTGTAGGTCGCCAGCGGGAGTGGGGCCAATGTGGTGTTGGCCTCAGTTGTTGGCGCATCAGTGGTGCTTGAATCGCTATCGCTTGAGCAAGCGGCGAGTGTGACAATCGATGCGAAAGCGACGGTAACGCCCAAAATACGACGAGTGGTAAGTGACATTGGTTCCTCCCCAGGTAACTCATGTGACCTTAGAGCCTCGGCATCAGGCACAA
>JBIKOO010000165.1:0-2832 GCA_044358015.1 Ilumatobacteraceae bacterium | reverse complement strand
CCGATTTCATCGGCTTTACCTTCAGGGGTCGCAGAAATCGGTTGTTTGACCTTGGGTTTAGGCGCTGAGTAATCGGTCCGCCACACCACCACGGCCAGAACGATCACAATCAAAATCTGCACTAATCGCGTCGCTATGTCGATACCTGGGGCTACACAGGCCACTATCGCCACGCCTAAGACGATGTAGTCCAGGATTCGATGTAGTCGCCGTCCCACCAAACGGAAGGCTCCAAAGGGAGCGTCAACGATGGCGGTGTTGAGCACGATCAAGGTTCCAACGATGACGGGAATCAATGGTTTGGGACTTTGTAAACCCGTTGCCAGCAACGCCCCGCCCACGATGTATTCAGCCAATTGATGAAGCCAAAACGAGCGTTTTCCTGGGGCGGGCATAGTCACAGGCTAGTTGCCCACTCACTTGGGTAATTTGACCACCGAATTCGGGGGTGTTTCGCGCCCAAGAGGAAATTGCAAAGGGGCTGGTGGATTGCTCCACCAGCCCCTTGTCGTTTTAGTTATGTATTCGGTTGTATTTGATTGAAAGTGTGTTGACGGCGGACCGTCAGATCACATCATTCCGCCCATGCCGCCCATGCCACCAGGCATGCCGCCACCCATACCGCCGCCACCGCCGCCCTTTTCAGGCTTGTCGGCTACGAGGCATTCGGTGGTGAGCACCAAAGCAGCAATCGAGCCAGCGTTTTGCAACGCAGCACGAGTCACCTTGGCGGGGTCGATGATTCCGGCCTTCACGAGGTCGACGTACTCGCCAGTTGCGGCATTGAGTCCCATCGCGCCTGATTCGCTTTCAACACGCTGCACCACAAGGGCGCCTTCCATGCCGGCATTGTCGGCAATGTTGCGGGCTGGAGCATCAAGGGCTTCCCACACGGTGCGAGCGCCAGTGGCCTCGTCACCAGTGAGCGAATCGACAACAGCCTTCACCGCGGCACGGGCACGCAACAATGCGGTTCCGCCTCCGGGCACAACGCCTTCTTCGATTGCTGCACGAGTTGCCGAGATGGCGTCTTCGATGCGGTGCTTCTTTTCCTTGAGTTCGACTTCGGTAGCTGCGCCAACCTTGATCAAAGCCACACCGCCGGCCAACTTGGCCAAACGCTCTTGCAACTTTTCACGATCCCAGTCGGAATCGGTGTTTTCGATTTCGGCCTTGATCTGGTTGATGCGACCTTCGACGTCAGACTTTTCGCCATTGCCATCGACAATGGTGGTTTCGTCCTTGGTCACGATGACGCGCTTGGCACGGCCGAGAAGATCGAGCGTGATGTTTTCAAGCTTGAGGCCAACTTCTTCGCTGATGACTTGGCCACCAGTGAGAACTGCCATGTCTTGCAACATTGCTTTGCGACGATCACCAAAGCCAGGAGCCTTGACAGCAACTGACGTGAAGGTTCCGCGAATCTTGTTGACCACGAGAGTGGCCAAAGCTTCGCCTTCGATGTCTTCAGCAATGATGACGAGCGGCTTGCCGGTCTTCATGACTGCTTCAAGTGCGGGCAACAAAGCCTGAACAGTTGAAATCTTTGAGCCGTACAACAAGATGTAAGCATCATCAAGAACTGCTTCTTGACGTTCTGCATCTGTGACGAAGTAAGGCGACAAGTAGCCCTTGTCAAACAACATTCCTTCAGTGAAATCAAGTTCGATTCCGAAAGTGTTGCTTTCTTCAACAGTTACGACGCCGTCTTTGCCGACCTTGTCGATGGCATCAGCGATGACATTGCCGATTGCTGAGTCAGCAGCCGAAATGGTGGCAACGCTGGCGATCTGAGCTTTGTCTTCAACTTTTTGCGCCAACTGCTTGATGCTTTCGACAGCAGCAGCAATGGCCTTTTCGATGCCCTTCTTGAGACCCATCGGGTTTGCACCAGCAGTCACGTTGCGCAGACCGAAGTGCACCATGGCCTGTGCAAGCACGGTGGCAGTGGTGGTGCCGTCACCGGCAACATCGTTGGTCTTGGTGGCAACTTCTTTGACTAACTGAGCACCCATGTTTTCGAATGGATCTTCAAGTTCGACTTCTTTAGCGATGGACACACCGTCGTTTGTGATGGTGGGTGCACCGAACTTCTTGTCAAGTACAACGTTGCGGCCCTTAGGTCCGAGTGTGACTCGAACGGCATCGGCCAACTTGTTGACACCTGCTTCGAGGGCGCGACGCGCTTCCTCGTCAAATTTCAGCATCTTCGACATGGTGGTTTACCTCACTTGCCGACGATGGCAAGAACGTCACGGCTGGTGAGGATCAAGAGATCTTCGCCTTCGATGGTGACTTCGGTGCCGCCGTACTTCGAGTACAAAACGGTGTCGCCTTCTTTGATCGCGAGGGCGTGATGCTTACCTGCATCGTCGCTCCAGCGGCCAGGTCCGACGGCAAGGACGGTTCCCTGCTGGGGCTTTTCTTTGGCGGTATCGGGAATGACGAGACCGGAAGCTGTGCGCTCCTCGGCTGCGTTGGGCCGTACCACGATGCGGTCATCGAGGGGCTTCAGGTTCATAATTCAAGCCTCCGTGGCTAGATAGTTGTCGGATATAAGTGACTGATATGAGCGTTAGCACTCGTACCTGCCGAGTGCCAAGGATAGGGGTGAAAGTGAGCAGTTAGCAACCGCCAACCGCGAGTGCTAACCCAAAAAGTACCGAACGAACGGGTTCAGCGCAGGGGTGCACCAAGGGCGGCGCAGATCTCGGTGAGGCGCTCGATCGGAAGCCCAATAATGGCGTTCAACGAGCCCTCGACCTGCTCAACAAACCCCGCCGCCCCACCCTGAATGGCATAGGCACCTGCCTTGTCGCGAGGTTCACCCGA
>JBIKOO010000166.1:0-2832 GCA_044358015.1 Ilumatobacteraceae bacterium | reverse complement strand
CCATCGGACAGCTGCGCTTCGATCGTCGCCAACTGACCCAAACTTTGTTGCAGTGGAGCCGCTGCAACAAACCACCCAAAACCTTGTCGAGCATCAACAAGTCCCTGATCGCGCAGAGTTTCAAGGGCCCGACGAATCGTCACCCGACTCGCCGCAAACTCCGATCCCAATTCTGATTCAGACGGCAATAAACGACCGGCGCCATAGGTGCCGTCTTGCACGCGCGTGCGCAACTCATCGGCTATGACTCTGTACCTGATCTGACGCACACTTGTATTATACTTGTCTCATGAGCTCCGTATCCGCAGGTACCCCCGTCGAACTAGTCAACAACGTGTATTCCACGCTCGCCGAGCGTTCAGCGTTAGGTCGCCAACGTCTTGGCCGCCCTCTCACATTGGCCGAAAAGATTTTGATCAACCACCTCGTTGATCCCACCACTCAAGAAATGGTGCGCGGCGGAAGTTATGCCGACTTCAATCCCGATCGTGTGGCCATGCAAGATGCAACGGCGCAAATGGCTTTGTTGCAGTTCATGACGGCCGGTCTTCCAACGACTGCTGTGCCATCGACTGTTCACTGCGACCACCTCATCTTGGCCAAAGTTGGCGCCAAGATCGACCTTGGTGTTGCGATTGACGACAACCGCGAGGTGTACGACTTCTTGAAGACCGTGTCGGCTAAATACGGCATTGGTTTTTGGGGTCCCGGTAGCGGAATCATTCACCAAGTTGTGCTCGAGAACTATGCGTTCCCCGGCGGCATGATGATCGGCACCGACAGCCACACACCGAATGCTGGTGGACTCGGAATGGTTGCCATCGGTGTCGGTGGAGCCGACGCAGTTGACGTGATGACTGGTTTCCCATTCAACGTGAAATGGCCCAAGGTGATCGGCGTCAAACTCACCGGAACACTCAGCGGTTGGTCATCACCCAAAGACGTCATTCTTGAAGTTGCTCGTGTTCTCACTGTCGAAGGTGGCACCGGAGCAATCGTCGAATATTTCGGACCAGGCGCCGACAGCATCTCTGCAACCGGAAAAGCCACCGTCTGCAACATGGGAGCCGAAATCGGCGCAACCTGTTCGGTATTCGCTTACGACTCGAACATGTCGAACTACTTGAAGGCCACCAATCGTGCCGCGATTGCTGCAGCCGCCGACAAAGTTGCCGCCGATCTTCGTCCCGATGAAGGCGCACAGTACGACCAGCTCATTGAGATCAACCTCGATGATCTCAAGCCACTCATCAACGGACCTCACTCTCCAGACCGTGCGCACAAAACCGGAAAAGCCGTTGGTGACGCTGCGCGCGAAAATGGTTGGCCTATAGAGGTTTCTTCGGCACTCATTGGTTCGTGCACCAACTCGTCATACGAAGACATCACCCGTGCCGCATCGATTGCTCGTCAAGCAGTGGCCGCAGGACTCAAGGCCAAGTGCGAACTACTCATCAGCCCAGGCTCAGAACAAATTCGTGCCACCATCGAACGAGACGGTTTACTCGCCGATCTTGAAGCGGTCGGCGCAACTGTTCTAGCGAACGCATGTGGCCCTTGCATTGGTCAGTGGGAACGCTCGAAAGAAGCAACTGACAAGCCGAACAGCATCGTCAACTCATTCAACCGCAACTTCCCCAAGCGTGCTGACGGTTCAGCGAACACTTTGAGCTTCGTCACTTCGCCCGACACTGTGATGGCAATTGCTCTATCAGGTCGACTCGACTTTGATCCCACGACCGACACCATCACTGCCCCTGACGGAACCGAAGTGCGACTGATTGCACCAATCGGCGAAGTATTGCCAAGCGATGGTTACGACCCGGGCTCAAATACATTCACTGCTCCTCCTGCAGATGGAAGCGGTGTCTCTGTCGCCGTCAGCCCAACGAGTACACGCTTGCAATTACTTGAACCATTCCCCGCATGGGACGGCAAGGATTATCTTGGTCTGCCCGTGCTCATGAAGGCCAAAGGCAAGTGCACCACCGACCATATTTCGGCTGCTGGTAAATGGCTCACCTATCGCGGTCACCTCGAAAACATTTCGGGCAACTTGTTCATCGGTGCAGTCAATGCATACGACGATGCAGTTGGTGAAGGCAAAGACATCACCGACGGCGCCACCCGCCTCTACCCCGATATCGCCAAGAACTACAGCAATGCTGGTATTCGCTGGTGTGCAATTGGCGACCGCAACTATGGCGAAGGGTCATCACGCGAACACGCCGCGATGGAACCTCGCTTCCGAGGTGGCGTGGTGATTTTCGCTCGCTCGTTCGCTCGCATCCACGAGACCAACCTCAAGAAGCAGGGCTTGGTTCCGTTGACATTTGCCGACCCCAACACCTACGACCTCATCGGCGAAGATGATCGCATCAACGTGCTCAACCTTCCACCGGTCCCTGGTCAAAATGTGAAGTGTCAGATCGTCAAGCCCGATGGCACCATCATCGACTTCGAAGGTGTCCAGACTTTCAGCCCCGAACAAGTCGAATGGTTCAAGGCAGGTTCAGCACTCAACATCGTGCGGGCCAAAGTCGCAAGCGGCAACTGAGCCGTCGCTACTTGACCTGAGATCATTGATATGGAACTTCGCGACGGCATCCGAACCACGGGTGCCGTTCGTGGTTTCACCGACCAAGTTGTTGACGATCAAGTCGTACATGACATTCTTGACGATGCGAGATTTGCACCGAGTGGCGGCAATCGCCAGCCGTGGCGAGTAGTTGTCGTCAAAGATCCAACGTTGCGCCACCAACTTGGCGACTCTATGAAACCAGTTTGGGATGAATACGTTGCAATTTCTGCGACCGGGAAAACTCCGTTCAC
>JBIKOO010000164.1:0-2849 GCA_044358015.1 Ilumatobacteraceae bacterium | reverse complement strand
GATGATTCGTATTCTGAAGAAACTCGTCGTCATGTCATCACGCTTACCGTCGCTCGCCTGACGTCAAATGCTTGCTTCCGTTTTGCACCGCCGTTCTTAGCGAGTATCTCCGACGATTTCAATATCAGCTTGTCCCGACTTGGACTCGCACTTATGATCACCGAACTCGCGATGGGAGTTTCGCCGATTCTTGGTCGTTGGGTCGACGTTTTGCATCGTCGCACTGCGATGGCCGGAGGGTTACTTGCGATCTCGGGTGCCGCCACCATCGCCGCGGCAAGCCCGTCGGTCTGGGTCTTTGTTCTCGGCATTTTGCTCATCGCTGTTGCCAAGTTCATTTTCGATATTGGCCTCGCTTCATGGGTCAACGACCATGTTGAATACGAAAAGCGTGGCCGAGTAATTGGCATCACCGAAACATCGTGGGCTCTCGGCTTACTGATTGGTGTGACTGCAATGGGCCTCGTTGCTTCAGCCAGTTCTTGGCGTTGGGGTTATGCGGTGGGTGCCATCAGTGTGGCCATCTTGGGTCTCGTTGTTGCCACACGACTTGATGCACATGATGTTGCTGGGTCGCAACGCTCGCGCGACACCATCAAACACAAGATGCCATTAAACGGCTACTGGATTTTCGGTGCCATGTTTTTCTTAATGGCGGCCAGCCAAACTTTGTTTGTCACTTTTGGTTCGTGGCTGGAAGATGAGTTTGGTTTTACCGAAGCCGGCATTTCGGCGGTTGTCTTTGGGCTAGGTGCCTTTGAACTATTGGCTTCGGTCACCAGTGCACGGCGAACCGACACCTGGGGTAAAGAACGCAGCACAATATTTGGTGCAGCTCTCATTTTGCCCGCTGGGTTGTTGCTCACGTTCGGTCACAACAACGCAGTCTTTGGCTTGATTTTGTTGGGTATTTACTTGCTCGGCTTTGAGTTTTCCATCGTGAGTATTTTGCCGCTGGCCGCCAATCTCATCCCAGCGTCACCTGGTCGTGGACTTGGCATTGTGCTAGCTGGCGGAACCTTAGGCCGAGCCGCCATGTCCTTTGCCGGCACCGCGGCCTACGACAAATTCGGCATCAATGTCCCGTCGTTCATCGGCGCAGTTTGTGCCGCTGGAATGATTGGGTGCATCGTTGCCTACGGAAGCACCACTCAACATCGTCTAACTACACACAGCATTGTCTAATTAACCGCGATATCCATTCGTAATGGGTAATCGTCGATCTTTGCCGAACGCTTTTTCAGAAACGCGTACACCTGGCGGGCATTGACGACGTTTGTATTCATTGATGTCAACAAGTCGCGCGATACGTCGCACGATGTCTTCGGGGTGGCCGAGTTCAATAATCTCTGCAGCAGTGCGATCTTGTTCGACATACAACGCCAAGATCGGATCGAGCACGTCGTACGGCGGAAGGCTTTGATCGTCGCGTTGATCGGGACGCAACTCAGCTGATGGTGGTTTCGTGAGCACCGATTCGGGAATGATTTCGCGACCTGCACGTTGATTGACATAACGGCTCAAACCAAACACGTCGGTCTTCAACAAATCCTTAATGACTGCGTAACCACCAACCGAGTCGCCATAAATCGTGAAGTAGCCAACTGCGAGCTCACTCTTGTTGCCAGTTGTCAAAACCATCCAACCAAACTTGTTTGACAACGCCATCAAAATCTGACCACGGCATCGGCTCTGCAAGTTTTCTTCGGTGAGATCTGCAGCCTTGCCTTCAAAGCTTGGTGCCAGCAGCGACAAGTAGGCCTCGAATACGGGCTCAATCGAAATTGTTCGACAATCAATACCAAGCGCTTCAGCTAATGCGTACGCGTCGGTCTTTGAACCATCGGATGAATAACGCGATGGCATTGCCACACCGTGAACATGTTCGGCGCCTAAAGCTTCGACGGCAACAGCAGCGACAATTGATGAGTCAATTCCGCCCGACAAACCAATCACGACATCGGTGAACTTGTTTTTGCGCACGTAATCGCGTGTACCCAGAACCAGTGCGCCATACATCTCTTCGTAACGATCGCTGATTGGCGTGACTTCGGCAACTGCTGGCTTGTCAAGATCAATGTCGACAACACTCAAACCACTGGAGAATTGCGGAGCACGTGCGAGCAATTTTCCAGAAGCATCAAAAACCATTGATGAACCATCAAATACCAACTCATCTTGTCCACCGACTTGATTCACATACACGATCGCGCATTTGTTTTCGGCAGCACGCGTCCGCAACATCTCTTCACGCTCTTGCAACTTGCCACTATGAAATGGTGAGCCATTGATGTTGATGTTGAGTTGGGCACCATCGCGCGCTTGCTGTTGCACCGGACCGTCCGCTCGCCAAATGTCTTCACAAATAGAAACCGCGCACTTCACGCCGCCAACTTCAAAAAGATGATGTGCACCTGAGCCAGGCTCAAACGTGCGCTCTTCGTCAAACACGTCGTAGTTCGGTAGCAAACGCTTGTGATACACGTTGCGAATCGCACCGTTGGCACACACGGCTGCCGCGTTATAAATCACTGGCCGACCAGACGCCACCTGATTGCCAATGCCCGAATCAACGAAACCAATAACTGCCACACACGAGCCAGTCGTCTTGGCGAGGTCTTCAACCACAATGCGATTGTCGCGAACAAAGCCTGGTCTCAACACCAGGTCTTCGGGTGGGTAACCAGTCACTGACAGTTCGCTGAAGGCCACGATGTCGCACTTCGCAGCAACAGCTTGCGCATAGAGGTCGGCGATAAGTGCTCGATTACCTGCCAAGTCGCCCACGGTGGGGTTCATCTGAGCCAAGCCGACGCGCAAAGTTGCCACATCTGCGAGGCTAACCGCAC
>JBIKOO010000079.1:0-6595 GCA_044358015.1 Ilumatobacteraceae bacterium | reverse complement strand
TGGTTGATGGTGATCGGAATGAACCTCACATTCGGACCCATGCACATTCTTGGATTGCAAGGTCAGCCACGTCGTATGGGCGTCTGGACCGAAGCTCGCGCTGGTGAAGGATTCTTCAACCTCGGATTCTGGAACCAAGTCGCATCAATTGGCTCGTTCATTTTGGGCATTGGCGTGCTGATGTTCTTGGTGAACATTGTGTACACCCACAAATCAAAGAAGATTGCGATTTCGCCGCTCGATCCGTGGGATGCTCGCACCCTTGAGTGGATGACTCACAACCCGCCGCAAGAACACAACTTCGACACCATTCCGACTGTTGGTCACCTTGACGAGTTCTTCCATCGTAAGTACGAGACGGACGCTACGACGCATGCGGTCACACAAGTGCGTAGTGCTGAAGAAGTGATGGCTGAACTTAACGCCCATCCCGATGAGCACATTCACATGCCATCACGTTCGTACTGGCCAATCTTGTTGGCATTGTCCTTGCCGGTCATTACATACGGTTTGATTTACAACCGTATGTTGATGGCAGTCGGCGCTGCCATGACGATGTTGACAATGTTTGGTTGGTCCATGGAACCATCGACGTCACCCGACGAAGATTTCGATCCCCCGGCACCTGGTGAAGGTGGCGGCCACACGAAGGAGCTGTCGCCCCTTGGCTGAAACAGCAATCTCCCACGGTCATGACGTAGGTCATGGCGCACATTCCTCAACGGGCATGTCCAACAACAAGCTCGGAATGTGGATGTTCCTCGGTTCAGAATGTCTACTTTTTGGTGGACTGATCTCGACCTATATGTTGTACAAAGGTCGCGTCAACGAAGGGCCACAGCCCGATCAGATCTTTGATATTCCGTTTACCTCGGTCAGCTCATTCATCTTGTTGATGAGTTCATTGACGATGGTGCTGGCTGTTTCGGCAGCACAGCGCAAAGACGAGCGCAACATGAACCTGTGGCTCGTCATTACTGCACTACTCGGAGCCACCTTCGTTGGTGGTCAGGTGTATGAGTTCACAGCGTTTTACCGAGAGGGCTTGGGCTTTACGACCAGCTTGTTCGGGTCAAGCTTCTATACCTTGACCGGATTCCACGGAGTCCACGTATCGGTCGGAATTATCATGTTGATGGCTCTCGTTGGTATGAACCGCAATAAGCGCATTCCTGGCGACAGAGCAGAAGTTGTCGAATTGGTCGGGTTGTACTGGCACTTCGTCGACGTTGTCTGGATCATCATCTTCACCCTCGTCTACCTGATTCCGTCCTGAGGAGCGACCAATGAGTACCGCTACCGAACACACTGAACACACCGACGGCCACGAAGCCGAACATCACGGTTTGTCAGACATGCAATACGTCAAGATCGCCTTGATTTTGGCGGCCTTGACGGCAATCGAAGTGTCAACGTATTACGTTGACTTCGGTCCGTTCTTTATGCCGACACTGTTCATCTTGATGATTATCAAGTTTGTGATCGTGGCGTCGTACTTCATGCACCTCAAGTTTGACAACAAGCTTTTTTCTTACCTGTTTTACTCGGGCTTGTTGTTAGCTATCGCCGTGTATTGCGGATTTTTAGCAACATTTAAATTCTTCATTCAGAAGGGTTAACTTCCATGCTTGGTGAAATTGCCATTGATCCTTGGCGATTTCAACTGCACCTTGAGGTGTGGCTACTTGTCATTTTCTTGGTTGCGTCCTACGTCTACGTTGTACGGGTTCTAGGACCAAAGGCCGTCCCGAATGGTGAGCCAGTTGTTACTCGTCGTCAATTGACGTGCTTTATCGCCGGCATTCTGATGTTGTGGGTCGCCACCGACTGGCCGATGCACGACATCGCCGAAGAGTATTTGTATTCGGTCCACATGTTTCAGCACATGGCACTCACTTACTTCATGCCACCACTGGTAGTTCTTGCTACTCCCGAGTGGTTCGTACGAATTTTGGTTGGTGAGGGTCGGGCCTACCGGGCTTTGCGTTTCATGGCCTTTCCCGTACGGGCCGGACTTCTATTCAATATCGGAGTGATGGTGAGTCACATTCCGGGTGTCGTCAATGCATCGGTGTCGAACGGACCATTGCACTATTTCGTACACATGCTTTTGGTGATGACCTCGATCTTGATGTGGCTACCTGTCATTGGACCCTTTAAAGAATTCCAGATGAAGCCAATGGGAAAAATGATTTATCTCTTTCTAAACAGCGTTGTCGCAACAATTCCTGCCGGTTGGCTCACCTTCGCTGAAGGGGTTGTCTATAAGCATTACAACATTCCGGAGCGTGTTTGGGGAATGTCGGTAAGTAACGATCAGCAGATTGCTGGAGCCATGATGAAATTAGGCGGATCAATTTTCTTGTGGACGATCATCGTCGCAATGTTCGTCAAGCATTTTGTGAAAACCTTTAGGGACGAAAACAAAGATGGATACATCCGTAAGGAAGAAGTACTGACAACAGCGGATGTCGAGCGGGCCTTCAAGGCAACACCACCAGTAGAGGAGCCTCGAACACACAAATAGGTCTGATCAATTTGCTGTTAGTCACTACCTTCAACATCAGCGATTGAAATCGAAACAGTATCTGGCACGGAAGGCAATCGTCGTGCACAGATCCAGGTGATGAGCACAAAAATAGTGGAGCCCCATAGGGCCGCGGCAAGATCGCCCCAGAGATACAACAGACCCGACAGCAAGGTGCCAACAAATCGGCCTGCTGCGTTCGCGGAATAGTAGAAACCAACGTCAAGGGCGACCGAGTCATCATCAGAGAAAGCCAGCACGAGATAGGAGTGCAACGATGAATTCATCGCAAATGCAATTCCGAACACTACGAGGCCGCCGACAATGGCCCATTCGATAGCAATATCAAAAGCGACCAGAGTCGCGATGGCTCCTGAGACGAGACCGAGTATGAGAGCCCATTGGCGAGTGGCACTCACTTCATCTACATGTCGACCGCCACGGGCAAGCATTTTTGGCGCGGTTGATTGAACGATTCCGTACCCGATAACCCAAAGTGCGAGAAATCCGCCGACTCCACGTTCGGACCAACCGAGTTCATCAGAGAGAAAAACTGGCAGAGCGACAACAAACCAAATGTCGCGCGAGCCGAACAGAAAGAAGCGAGCAATTGAAAGTCGATTAATGGCTGAAGACTTTGACAGAACCGAACGCAGCGGGGCCTTCTTTTTTGACTTTCCGATGTCTTCGTTGAGAAAAATGAGAAGGGCTATCACGGTGATAGCGAGTGCGCCTGACATTGACCATAAAGCCCCGTCGTAACCGATTCCCGAAAGAAGAGCTGCTCCGACAAAGAATCCAACGCCCTTGAGGGCATTCTTTGAACCAGTCAAGATTGCGACCATTCGGAAAAGTGAGCCTTCGCCAGCAACTGTTTTCACCGCGCTCTTTGAACTCATTTTGGTGAGATCCTTGGCGACGCCAGAGAGAGCTTGCATGGCCATCACAAAACTCACTGATAGCCATTTTTGCCAGGTTGGTGATTCAAATGAAAGCGCAATGAGCGCGATGATTTGCAGCCCAAGTCCAGCCACGAGAGTGCGATTCAGCCCCCGACGAGATCCGACCCAACCACCGAGCAAGTTCGTCAGAATTCCCATGAATTCATAGGCGAGAAAGAGGAAGGCGATTGAAACGGGGGAGTAACCAAGTTCATTGAAATGCAAAAGAACGAGCATTCGAAGTGCACCATCAGTGATGGTGAACACCCAATATCCAGCAGTCACCAAAATGTAGTTTCGGAGGTTCATGCGGGTGATCCGATTGACCGCGCAACCTTGGCGGCTAATTCACCCATTCGAAATGCGTATCCGTATTCATTGTCGTACCAAATCAAAACCTTGACCATCCGCGAGTCAATCACCATGGTTGAGAGCGCATCAACGATTCCGGAACGAGGATCATTGACAAAGTCCGCTGAAACAAGGGGCCTAGTTTCATAGCCAAGAATTCCTTGTAAGGCACCATCTGCCGCGGCCTCAAAGAGTCCGTTGATTTGTTCAACAGTTACGTCTTCTTTGACGGTGAATACTGCATCGGTGAGCGATGCATTCAAAAGTGGAACTCGAACTGCAAGACCATTCAACTTGCCAGATAACTCGGGATAGATCAAAGTGATCGCTGTTGCTGATCCAGTTGAGGTAGGAATAAGTGATTGGAGCGCCGATCGAGCACGACGCAAGTCGTTATGCGGTGCATCAACTAAGACTTGAGTGTTGGTGACATCATGGATTGTTGTGATCGACCCGCGTTCAATACCGACTGATTCATGTAAGACCTTGACGACCGGTGCTAGAGAGTTCGTTGTACAAGAAGCTGCTGTCACAAGGTGATGCGTGGCGGGATCGTAGAGATGGTCATTGCAACCCATCACGATGTTGAGAATTCCTGAACTCTTCACTGGACACGCAACGACAACTTTTTGTGCACCACGGTCAAAGTGGGGCTGGATCGTTTCTGTTGTCTTGAATTTTCCTGAACATTCAAGAACGATGTCCACCCCGTACATGTTCCAATCAATCGCCTTCGGCAGATCATGTTCACTGAATGAGACCCGCCGATCATCAATAACTAGCGTGTCACCGTCGAGATATACAGAGCCGGGATAGCGCCCGTGAACACTGTCAAATTCAAGAAGATGCGCTGCAGTGATCGCCCCACCTTTGACCTCGTTAATGTGTACGAGTTGTAGTGAAGGATGGTCGCGTAGAGCGCGAACAACAAGACGCCCAATACGACCAAAGCCGTTGATTCCGATACGAGTTGTCACGACTTGACTCCATTTTCTGTCACCGTTGAGTTGATGACTTGATTTACGCGTCCTTCGAGTTCGGCGATGACTGCATCAAATGCCTTGGGGTTGCCACTCGGAACCGGGTCGGGGATTGACCAGTGCCACCAATCAAGTGGCGCCCGAAGTTCTTCATGAACAAGGTCGCACACCGTGACGACTTGGACATTTCGGGGAATTTTCTTCAAGGATGTCGGCGCGATGTCATGAATTTCAATCTTGTTTCGCTTGGCGGCAGAAATAGTCTGTCGATGAATACGCAACGCTGGTTGAGTGCCCGCCGATTTTGCTGACTGCCCAGTTCGTGCCTGCCAAATCGCCGCAGCCAATTGAGAACGCGCCGAGTTATGTGTACACAGGAAAAGCATTGGTCGCCGCTGAGAAATGCGCCGCGGGGTGCTTGTGTGCAAGCCAGTGGGGGTCAGGCGTATATAACGACGGCGAGCATCGCCAGACGAAGTAGAGCGAATGATCAATCCAACGTTCTCAAGAGTGTCCAGGTGGTGAGCCAGTAAGTTTGACGGAATTTGTAAACGCGATCCGAGATCGCGGGGCGAGCGATCACTGACTGACAGTTCGTCGATGATGGCAAGGCGGGCGGGTTCTCCTAAGGCTGAGTGGATCGCTGCTCGCTGCAAGAGTTCACTGGTGTATCCGGTCACGGAGATTAGTCAATCACGGTTGAGTGAATTTTGTGAGCCTCTGTTTTTGAACTTTAGGTGAATTAATGCCTGCTGAAAATGGTGCTACTTATTCCCAACGGAAGGTCGCGGCCGCGATCACTGGGGTCAATACTGCCCAAATACCCAGAACTATCCATGATGTTCCTGGTCGATCGGCTTGCCCAACCAGCGCATCGCGCAGAACATCGGCGAGCGCCCCCGACGGAAGACATTTCGCAACAGCAGCAACTGGGGCTGGTAACTCATCAAATGGAATGACCATTCCGCCCAGCAAAAGAAGTAACAGATACAACCCGTTTTGTGCAGCAAGATTTATCTCTGCGCGCAGTCGTCCGGCGATGAAGAGACCAAGCCCAGCAAAGGCAACGCTGCCAACAGCAACGGCAGCGACAGCGAGAAGCCACTGTGCCTCTGCTGACTGCCAATCAAGTAATAGGGCCACCGGAATCAGAATGATGAGTTGGACAATCTGCATCAAAAGAACTGTGACGATCTTGGCCGCTAACCATCGTGGTCGGCCCAGCGGTGTGACGCCGAGGCGTTTCAAGACTTTGTAGCTACGTTCGAAGCCAGTTGCGATACCCAAACTCACCATCGAACTGCTCATGATCGCCAATGCAATAATGCCTGGCGTTAAGAAATCCATGTGATCATCGAAACCAGTCGGCAAAACATCGGTAGTTCCGAAGAACACCAGCAATATGACAGGGATGATGAGAGTCAAAAGAAGTTGTTCACCGTTGCGGGCCAAGATTTGTAATTCGGCTCGCAGTTGGGCGCGAAATGGACTCGAGGAAACCTTCATGATTCTCCTCCAGTCAATTTCTTGAAAACATCTTCAAGGCTGGCCATGCCGGTGCGGAGTTCGACCACGTCGATTCCACGCTCAGACAGCCACACCGCAAGTGCCGCGATGAGTCCTTGGGGGGCGTCTTCAATGCTGTAATCACAAGGAGCATCTTCAATGAGCCACCCTGCGAGATTCTCGGGCATGTCATCAAGCATGAGCGGTCGTACGGTGCGGAGTCGCACTGTACGGCGGGCCTTACGGACATCGTCGAGTGTGCCCTCGACGAGAACTTTGCCCTTATCAAA
>JBIKOO010000167.1:0-2824 GCA_044358015.1 Ilumatobacteraceae bacterium | reverse complement strand
TCACGGTTGATTCGAGAAAACGACGGGACGTCTGCGGACACGCCTTTGACTTTAGTCGTAGGGGTGGGCAACACTCGTCGGGATAACCTGAGGATTCTGTGATTGATGTCCGTTTACTCCGTAATGAACCTCATTTGGTTAAGGCTGCTCTCGCTCGACGTGGCAAGCCCGAATTGCTGGTCCAACTAGATACCGCTATCAGCCTTGATGAACAAGTTCGCGATATCACGGCCCGTCGTGACACGATTCGTGCTCGGGTGAATGAACTATCCAAGTTGGTTGGCACCGCTCGTCGCACTGGCGACAACGACGAGGCGGAGAAACTGCAAGCCGAAAGTCGCTCACTCGGTGACGACGAAAAGTCTTTGGCTGAATCATTTGAAACAGCACAAGGTCAATTGCGCGACGTCATGTTGCGACTGCCTAACTTGCCACATCCCGATGCGCCAGATGGCGCTAGTGATCATGACAATCCATTGATCATTGGTCCGAATCAAATGCCAGCAAGTTTCACAGAGCATCAGCGAATGCCTCATTGGGAAATCGCCGACACTCTCGGCATTCTCGATAACGAACGTGCGGTGAAATTAAGTGGAGCAATGTTCACCATGCAACGAGGGGCTGGTGCCATGTTGTCTCGCGCGCTCTGTCAGTACGCGCTCGATATGAATGCTGATGCCTTCGAAGAGATTCGGCCACCTTCTTTGGTAACGACTGCGACGCTCACGGCTACGGGACAACTTCCAAAGTTTGCTGAAGATGCTTATGCGATTGAGCGTGACGATTTGTGGTGCATCCCAACAGCTGAGGCGCCTTTAACTTCGATGTACGCCGGTGAAGTGTTAGACGAAGCGCAGTTGCCGCTTCGGCTCATGGCATATTCGTCGTGCTACCGCCGCGAAGCCGGTTCGGCTGGTCGTGACACTCGCGGTATGTTGCGAGCTCACGAGTTTGACAAAGTAGAAATCTTTGCGTTGAGCACACCCGAAACTGCCGACGAACTGTTGATTGAACTGCGCGATCGTGCCGAACGGTTGATTGCTGGTTTGGGTTTGCCCTATCGCATCATCGAAATTTGCACTGGTGATATGGGCCAAAGTCATCACCGTAGTTTTGACATTGAGGTGTACGCGCCTGGGTGCGACAACTGGCTTGAAGTTTCGTCGGTGTCGTGGTTCAGTGATTACCAAGGCCGTCGCGCTGATATTCGCTATCGCATAGCGGGCGAAAAAGGCACACATATTGCCAACACACTCAACGGTTCGGCACTTGCAGTTCCTCGTGTGTGGGCCGCAATCATGGAGAACTTCCGCCAAGCCGATGGCAGTGTGATCCTTCCAGAAGTTTTGCGTCCGTATATGCGTGGCATGGACCGCATCAGTCCTAAGGGCTAATCGGTATGAACCTGCGTGATCGTCGAATCCAGTACGAAACAGCGGGATTGAATTTTGAAGACCTTGATGAATCGCCGATTCAACAATGGCATGCGTGGTATATCGAGGCTGTCGAAGCAGAATTGCCTGAACCAAACGCTATGGCTGTTGGCTCAATTGATATTGATGGCATGCCCGACTCGCGCATCGTTTTGGTTCGTGGGTTTGATGATGATGGACTGACTTTCTTTGGAAATTACAACAGCGCAAAAGGTCAGCAACTTGATGCAAACCCGGTTGCGAGTGCCGTATTCCCTTGGATTGGTTTGCATCGACAAGTGCGGGTACGTGGCACTGTTGAAATGTTGCCACGTCATGAAAGTGATGCATATTTTGCTTCTCGACCACGTGACAGCCAACTGGGTGCTTGGGCTTCACCACAAAGCGAAGTGATTTCTGGTCGTGAAGTTCTTGATGCTCGCCATACGGAGTATTCAGAAAAGTTCGCTGGTGCCGAAGTGCCGAGGCCACCGCATTGGGGTGGATGGCTACTGATTCCTGATGTCTTTGAATTCTGGCAGGGACGTCCGAATCGCCTTCATGACCGATTTCGATATCGCCGTGATGATGTCACTCAAGAATGGGTGATTGAACGCTTAGCCCCGTAACTGATTTGTTTGCCAAGAATTGACTGCACTCACTAATCCGTTGATGAGTGATTCGGTATGGGGTGGCAATGACGGACCTTCCCAATCCCAAAACAGGGGAGTCGTACCGCGCACACGCGGAGGTAGTTCAATCTGAACGCCAGTACCTGCTGGCAGGTTGACCGGGTTGCGCGGATGCAATCCACGAAGTTCTTTGGGAATTTCATCTATTTCGGTAATGACTTTGTACGCCGGCAAGTGTGTACGCAAGTGCGAACCGACATGTTGAGCGAAGGTTCGATGTTGTCCACCCAATAACAGTGACGAGTAAAAACCCTGTCGACCGAAACCGTGAATTGTGATGACAGTGTGAACATGATCAATGAAATTCTTGAGATGAGTTGAGGACTCGGGGGACACTTCAATTGAGGGAATGTGTCGTTCCATTCCCTTGGGCTGGTGGACTCCGTAATAACTCGTTCCGCTGCGTTCGGCAGCCCGCATGGCGATAACTTCAGTCATTTCTTCGAGGCCACCACCGTGATAGGCCATGAATCCGATGCGTTGGTCGAGAGGAAGATCTTGCCCGCGTAGAGTAATGACCTCTTCAACATCAGGATGATCTAGAAGTTCACGAAACATCGGCGATTACGAACCTTGATGAATCTCGCGTCGTCGCGAGACGAAGGTGTAGGTGAGCGCGACTCCAACGATGACAGCAAAGACGATTGCCAGAACGAGTCGGTTGTCGTCAATGATTTGGGCGATCCGTTCCTGCCAGTTCAATACCTGGCCAGTGAAATC
>JBIKOO010000163.1:0-2870 GCA_044358015.1 Ilumatobacteraceae bacterium | reverse complement strand
CTTCACGTGCTGCACGACTGGTTCCGACCAACAAGGCAACAGGTGTTGCTAGACCTAATGCACACGGGCAGGCGATCACGAGTACCGAAACAGCAGCCTGAAACGACTTTTGGGCATCACCAGATATGACTAACCAAGAAACCAGTGTCGCCAGCGACAAGCTCATAGCAACTGGAACAAAAACCGAACTCACTCGATCAGCAAGTCGTTGAATCGGCGCCTTCCCATCTTGCGCATTATCAACTAATCGTGCCATCTGGGACAAAACTGTGTCGCGACCAATGCGGGTGGCACGTACAAGTAAGCGCCCGTTGGAATTTAAGGTTCCACCGGTCACCGAATCGCCGATTGATACTTCAACCGGAATGCTTTCACCAGTAACCATGCTCCTATCAACAGCGCTCTGACCCTCAACCACAACTCCGTCAGTTGCAATAGTTTCGCCAGGTCGCACCATAAAGATTTCGCCCACTCCAAGTGCACCAATGGGAATGAGGGTTTCAACACCATCGCGCCAAAGAGTTGCTTCTTTCGCACCAATGTTAAATAGCGACCGCAAAGCTGCGCCAGCTCGACGACGCGATTGAACTTCGAAATATCGACCCGCTAACAAAAAGGCCACGAGCGTTGTTGCGACTTCAAGGTAAATCTCGTCATGTGGCCCGGCCCCCATTGACGAATGGTCGGCCATCACGCTCGCTGCTGAGCGAGGGAACAAACTCATATCCATCTTCATGCCGATTTCGCCAGCATTTCCAAATATCAGCGCCCACAAACTCCAAGACATCGCGGCAATCACACCAAGCGAAACCAAAGTGTCCATTGTCGTTGCTCTATGTCGAGCATTGCGCCAAGCCGATCGATGGAACGGTGCGGCTCCCCACACAGCTACTGGGAGGGCAAGCACCAACGAAACCCACTGCCACCCGTCAAATTGCAACGGACGAATCATTGACATCAACATCACGGGCACAGCGCATATTGCGCTGACAATGAGCCGAAGGCGAATGTCAATGAGATGTGCCTCGGTCGCAATCTCTGCCGTCGATTCGCCGTCTTCAATTTTTGGAGCAACTGCTCCGTAACCGAGGTTCTCAATCGTCTTAATGAAAGTACCAACTTCGGTTGCAGTACCTTCGACAGAAACGGTTGCCTTTGAAGTGGCGTAATTGACAGTTGCACTCACACCATCAATCTTGTTGAGTTTCTTTTCAATGCGCGCTGCACAGGCAGCACACGTCATGCCAGTAACCGCGAGGACGACAGGCTCGTTAACTGGCAACGGCTTCAAATCCTGCTTCGTCAACGGCGTCCACAATGACCCCCCACTCAACATCGGCTTCAGATTCGATTGTCACTTTTTTGGAATCAAGATCGACGTCAACACTTGTTACTCCGTTGATCTTGCTTAGTTCATCAGTGACTGCACCTTTACAGTGCCCACACGTCATGCCCGGTACTAGGAAAATCGTCGTTTTCATATCAGTCTCGCTTCGGTCGTTGTGTAAATACCGCGGAGCGCTTATTCAAAAAGGCATCAATTCCCTCTTGCGCATCAGGGGCAGCCGCCGCATCAGCCATCACATCGATTGCAAAGTCGTATGCCTGATCTTGGGCCATATTGATTTGGTCATAGAACGTTTGCTTCCCAATCGCTTTAGACAAAACTGATCCGCGAGTCGCACGAGTGATCAAATCTAAAACGGCAACGTCCAGTTGATCATCGGGAACGGCTCGATTAATGAGTCCCCAATCGGCTGCTGTCTTGGCATCAATAGCATCGCCAGTCATCGCCATTTCTAAGGCCCGCTTACGACTTAAGTTGCGGGCCACTGCGACCAATGGCGTATGGCAGAACAAGCCACCCTTGCCACCAGGTATTGCAAACGATGCTGACTCTGCAGCAATCGCTAAATCGCAAGTTGCAACTAATTGGCAACCAGCAGCGGTTGCAAGAGCGTGCACCTTAGCTATGACAGGTTGCGGAATCGCCTGCAACGTGTCCATCATGTCGGTACAGATTTCGAAAATGTGCCGGGTCTCTTCGCTATCGGCCCCAGCCATATCAGCAAAGTTGTGGCCAGCAGAAAAGACTGGACCGTTGGCAGCGATGATCACTCCGTCGGCATCGCTGATACCGATGTCTTGCAACGCACGAGTGATCTCAAGCATGGTTTCAAGCGATAACGAGTTGCGTTTGTCAGGACGATTCAATGTGAGAGTGGCGATCGCCCCATCACGTGTGACAACGATGTTTTGAAACTCGCTCATAGTTCTAGTCTCGCACTCCCAACATTGCTCCACCACCTTGACTACCGTGACTTCAATGAAGCCCAAAATCAGCATTATCTGTCTTGGAGTCAGTGACCTCGAAAGGTCACGGCTTTTCTATGAAGCACTCGGACTCAAGACTCATGATTTTGACCCCGCTCAGAGCGTGGTCTTCTTTGAAATGGAAGGTACTTGGCTTGAACTCTTCCCGACGTCCGAATTGGCCAAAGATGCTGGCGTCATTGACAACGGCGACACGACCTCAAGCTTTCGCGGGGTCACTTTGGCCCACAACGAACCCACCAAAGAAGGTGTCGATCGGGTGATGATGGAGGCGCTTGCTGCTGGGGCCAAACTCATCAAACAGCCAGAGGACGTGTTTTGGGGTGGCTACTCCGGATACTTCGCCGACCCCGATGGCCACCTGTGGGAGGTTGCGTACAACCCCTATACCGATCTGACCTAACGAATAAGTGCGCCCTGAGGGGCTCGAACCCTCGACCAACGGATTAAAAGTCCGATGCTCTACCGACTGAGCTAAAGGCGCGGAGGCGGAACGGAATTCGGAGCGAAACTCACTCCAGACCCCGAACACGTCC
>JBIKOO010000162.1:0-2885 GCA_044358015.1 Ilumatobacteraceae bacterium | reverse complement strand
AATCGTTATTGGCAATCATCTCTAAGAAAATCTCTTCGAGTTCTTTGTCGTCGTAATCGTCAAAGATGACCGTGTTGTCAAAACGTGAACGAAGCCCAGGGTTTGAACGCAGCAACTTGTTCATCTCATCTGGATAGCCGGCCATCACCAAAGCCACTCGACCGCGATTGTTTTCCATAAAGGTCAATATTGTGGCAACGGCCTCGGGGCCATAGTCGGAATCAGAGTCTTCGCTGTTCAACGTGTATGCCTCGTCAATAAACAGAACTCCATCAAGAGCAAGCTTGCAGATACGCCGCGTCTTCACGGCCGATGAACCAACAAAAGCGCCAACGAGTCCGCTGCGTTCGGTTTCAACCACGTGCCCGCTCTTCAAGAGACCAATCGATTTATAGAGTTCGCCTAGTAGTCGAGCCACAGTTGTTTTGCCGGTGCCTGGGTTACCGACAAAAACCAAGTGGGGAGATAAATGTTCGCCGCGCATAAACAACTCGCGGCGGCGCACAGCAACTTGTTGCGCCGCCACAATCTGGCGGATTTCTTTCTTGACGTCGGGCAGGCCAACGAGTTGGTCAAGTTCGGCCAAGATTTCTTCAGTTGAAAGATTACGTACCTGATGAACGACGTCGTATTCGGTAGTCATGTGGTCGTATTCAAAGGCGTTGTCGGGTTTGTAGTGCTGAGCAGAACTTTGATTTGAATCATTTCCAGATGAAGCTCGTGGTGCAACGAGGCCGCTGTAACGATCGTTAAAAGTGTGGCGAAAATCGTGAGCGATCTGTCGCATGCTGTTGAGGATGCGACGAAGTTGCGATTTATACATCGTGTCTGCCGATGTCGAGAACGAAAAGTAGAGGTCGTTGAATTCGGGATTGTGTTCGTTCCTCTTGAGACTGTTGCTCAGACGAGTCCTCTTGTCGAGGTGGTACCTACGTACCCAATCAAGTTCATTCGAGGCAGATTTGGTCGGCGCAATGAAAATGTCGATGGTGAGCAAGACTTCAGATTTGCCTTCGATCTCGCTGACACGCAGACGGTAAGTCTCGTTCATGAAAACGAACTTGAGTCGTTGACCTAGTTCAAGTGAACCTCTCTGGGAATTACCGCATAGGTCAATGACGTAACTACGAATCCTGGCGGTGCACTGGTCGACATTCACTGTGAATTCACACCTTTAGGACAGGGCCTTGTGGGCCAATTGCTGTTGTTCACTTGGGTAACGAACAACCCACACCATTTTGTGCAGTGGGTGGGAGCGATTTATCTCGAGAAATTCGGAATGACTGGTTGACCTGCGGTTTTGCTTCACCGGGACCTCAAAAGCCTCCATTTTTAAAATATGTATAGTGCGTCTCCCCATTACCGACCCAAGGAGACTCATTTGACCCTCGAAACCACCCTCGTTAGCCATTTTGCGCAATTCGGCCAGGTCCTCGAAGTGAACTCACTACGACGCGCCGACCCCATGCGATTTGTCCCCCAATCAGCCTTTGATAGCCAGGACCAGACTCCGGTTCTTCTGAAGGTCTCGGTGATGTCTCGGGATTCACGCGCCCCAATGTTGCTCATCGAAACAGAAATGTGGCGGGCCTCGGGTCTGGTGAAGCCGGCTGACATCGCAAAGGTAGTTGCCCGCCGTGCGACGTTTCCGCAGATCGGAAAAATGAATGTGCGGACTGTTCCGCTTGGTCATAAGACCGAAATTCTGGCCAAGGTTGAACACATTATTCCCGCGCGCGGGTTAGCTAGCGAGTCAATTGAGGTCATCATTGAATCGATGGTACGCGCTCACAGTCGCATGATTTCGGATATTTCAAAAGCGATTCGCGATCAACAGGAAGCTGTGACTCAGGCTGAAAAGACTCGTCAAATAGGTCTTGAGGCTGTGATGGATGAGATGAAGATGTTGGTTGGTCTTTGTCCGGTCAAGACGATGATTCGTCAACTTGCTGTTCAACAACAGATCGTTGCTCAACGCGCTGCCTTCGGATTGGAAAGTCCAGTGGTGTCACCACATTTGGTTTTCACGGGAAATCCAGGAACTGGAAAGACAACAGTGGCTCGCCACATTGGGCAGATGTACAAAGCACTTGGATTGCTATCGAGCGGTCATGTGGTGGAGGCTGATCGCAGCTCTTTGGTGGCCGCATACCTTGGTCAAACTGCAATAAAGACTGAAGAATTATGCAAGAGAGCCTTGGGTGGAGTCTTGTTTATTGACGAGGCTTATTCGCTGGATGTTGTTGGACGAGACTACGGAAGCGAAGCGATTGAAACCATTTTGGCTTTTATGGAAAACAACCGTGGGAATATTGCGGTGATTGTTGCGGGATATCCAGTTGAAATGGAAAGTTTCCTTTCATCAAACCCCGGACTTCGTAGTCGCTTTGATATGACACTTCATTTTCCGGATTACTCAGACAGTGAGTTGTTTGAAATCTTGTTCAACCTGTTTGCTGACAATTCGTACGGAATGTCTCCCGAGGTGATCGGCACACTGCAAGATGTGGTGACGCGGTTGCCGCGTGGTGATGCGTTCGGAAATGCACGTGATGTCCGCAAGTTGTTTACGGCGATTCTGTTTGAACACGCAGCACGGGTGTCGCGTTTCAGTAGTCCGACCCGTGAGCAATTAGTGCAGATACATGTGCGAGATATCGAACGAGCCTTGCCGCAGCCGAAGTTGGTGTCGGCCGTTCAGAATGACTTTGTCAGTTTGGGCTATCTGTAAAAGGCGACTGACTAGCGAAGCCAGGTCACGAGGCTCACCATGAGGGCATTGGCGGTGAACAAGAAGGAAACCATTGTCAAAGTCTGGGTACGAAAAGCCTTTTGCATTTTGGCGTCGGTTTCTGCAAATTTCACGTCAACCTTGGCGAAGCTGA
>JBIKOO010000161.1:0-2888 GCA_044358015.1 Ilumatobacteraceae bacterium | reverse complement strand
GGCGACGAAAGTGATCTGCACCGATTGATTGAACGTAGTGACGAGCGCAAGGTCAATTTTTTCACTTGTTGATAGTTCTTCTGGTGGTGTGCCCTCTGCGGGTACAGGCAATCCTTCGGCTGGAGTTCCGACAATGATTTGCTTGACTTCATCCCACGAAGAAAACTTTGATAGTCCCGATATTGATTGAGGGATTCGCGAAAGAACAAAGACCGCACCTAAGGCAAAGAAAATGCCGACCCCAAGTAAATAGGGCAGACCAGTGAGTTGTCCGGCGACTTGCCACACCTCAGCGTTGATGAAAAGGAAGGTGGTGAATAGTAAGAGCAGTGGCAACGCACGAACTAAAAGACGCCCGAGCATCGCCGCTTGCGAAAGCGAGTTACGTAACGCCCACGCCAGCAAATGGCCTAATGCGAAACTTGATGAAATGTAGATGACGCCCAAGATGGCAAGTCCTTCAATCGACGCTTGAAATGAGTCGCCCCACTGTTGGAAGACCGCGCTCGGGATGGCCGGCCCGATCACAAAAGCGACGAGTTCGGGCTTGCCGATTTCTTTGGGGACAGCCAAGAACGGTCGTTGTAGGATGAGGTTTGTCACCGACCAGCCAAGGATCAGGCTGGCGATGGTGAGTCCGGCTGCGACCAGGTTGCGACCAAGCGACCATTCGGCCAAATTCAGTGCATTGAGGCCCCCAGCCAAATAGGCCACGATGAGAAAGGGTAGGGCTCGGGTCCAAATATCGGTTCGGGCTGAGTAGTTGGTAATGAAATGGGGGACGCCGCGACTGATGAACCAGTTCTCGATTTCTTTGTGTTGCGAGCGGTCCATGTCTTGAGCCTAGAGGGTGACGAGAAACCCCCCTGTGACGACTGTTTTGAACGAAATGTCAAATGCATTCGTCAGGAAAGGTGGCGACCGACCAACATGATGGGTACCTATGGCACGCATTCTCGTTTCCGAAGAAATTGCCGACGGTGGCCTTGACCGCCTGCGGGCAGCTGGACACACCGTCGACGTACAACTCGACCTCACCCCAGAGACGCTTCCAGCGGCTCTGAAAGGCGCTCACGCCCTGATTATTCGTTCAGCCACTCAGGTGACGGCTGAAGCTCTCGAGTTCGCTGATGAACTCATCGTGGTCGGCCGCGCCGGTATCGGACTCGACAATGTCGATGTTGAGGCTGCGACCCGACGTGGCGTCATGGTTGTCAATGCTCCACAAAGCAACATCGTTTCGGCAGCCGAGCACACCATGGCTTTGCTCATGGCCTGTGCGCGCAATGTGCCCCAGGCGCACGCTGCACTTAAGGCAGGCCGTTGGGAACGCAGCAAGTGGGAAGGTGTCGAACTCGCCGACAAGACCCTTGGTGTCATTGGCCTTGGTCGCATTGGCAAGTTGGTCGCGCAACGCGCACTGGCATTCGGTATGCGCCTCGTTGCCTACGACCCATTTGTTTCAGAAGAACGCGCTCGTCAAATGAATGTTGAAATGATGAGCCTTGACGATGTCATTGCACAAAGTGATTTCATCACGGTGCACTTGCCTAAGACCAAAGAAACGAAAGGCATTATCGGCCGTGAAATTTTGGCCAAGGCCAAGCCCGACCTACGCGTGATCAATGTTGCACGCGGTGGCATCGTTGATGAGGCTGCTCTTGCTGAAGCAGTTGCCTCTGGTCAAATCGCTGGTGCGGCTCTCGACGTCTTTGATGTTGAGCCGTGCACCGATAGCCCGCTGTTTGCTCTTGACAACATCGTTGTGACACCACACCTCGGTGCAAGTACTCGCGAAGCACAAGACAAGGCTGGCGACACGATTGCCGACATGGTGAAGTTGGCTCTTGCCGGCGACTTCGTGCCGTTTGCCGTGAACGTGTCAGCCGCCGAAGCCAACGAAACTCTTCGTCCGTACTTGCCGCTTGCTGAGCGTTTAGGCGGATTGTTTGCATCATTGGTTGGTCAGTTGCCGAAGCAACTCGAAATCACCGCCGAAGGCGAAATTGGTCAATACGACAATCGCATTTTGACTCTCAGCGTGTTAAAGGGATTCTTCGGTTCGATCAGTGACGAGCCCGTTTCGTATGTGAACGCTCCGCAGATGGCCAAGAACGCCGGAATTGAAATTCGCGAAACATCGTCACGCGATTCGCGCAACTTTGTCAACCTCATCACGTTGCGTTGTGAAGGCCACAGCATTTCGGCCACGTTGACCGGTCGTAATGGTGAACCGCGTTTGGTCATGATCGATGATCACGCAACTGATGTGCCGCCAGCCGAAAACATGTTGGTCGTTCGCAACGACGATCGTCCTGGTGTGATTGGTGTTGTTGGAACCGTGTTGGGCAATGCTGGTGTCAACATCAACGACATGGGCGTCGGACGTAGTTCGGTGGCTGGTTCAGCATTGATGGTCATTGCGTCATCGGGCCCGGCACCAGATGAAGTTCTGGCTGCACTACGTGCCGCACCTGGTATCACCAGTGTTCACGTATTGACGGCCTGAGAAATCTCGTCACGAGTTGCTCGTGCGACTCGGCGCGCCGCTTCAGCAAAATCTTCGTCGTTTGATGCGTACAAAATGGCGCGCGATGAGTTGATCATCATCCCGGTGCCGTTTGCAGTGGCGCCAGCATTGACGGTGGCAACAACATCACCACCTTGTGCTCCGACGCCGGGAACGAGCAACGGCATGTCGCCAACGATGCCACGCACTGTCGCTAACTCGGCGGGATACGTCGCGCCAACAACCAGCGCGACTTCACCCATCTTGCTCCACTGATCGGCCGCCATGTGAGCGACGTGTTGATACATCGGTCGACCATCGGTGGTGAGCATTTGTAAATCGCCACTGCCCGGATTCGACGTACGACATAAAACGATGA
>JBIKOO010000020.1:0-28695 GCA_044358015.1 Ilumatobacteraceae bacterium | reverse complement strand
GCGGTTGGTGTGTGATGAGGTTCCGAGCCGAATCAGGCCAGCACGACCAACTTCATTGAGCGAAATCTTTTCGATGATGGGCAGACGAAAAATACTTCCGGCTGACGAACGCACCACTTTGGGGTTGGTGGGGTCAACTGATCCGGGAGTCAAAACTAGCGCGTTGGCACCGGCAGCCTCAGCCGAGCGCAACATTGTGCCTAGGTTCCCGGGATCAGAGATGCCATCGGCAACGACCACAAAAGTGGCTTTGGTCAAAACATCAGCGGAGGCGAATCGTCGAGCCACAACCGCGATGATTGGTTGCGGAGTCTCAGTGGTGGCCACTTTCTCCATGACTCCAGGAGCCAAGTAGTGCACCGCCCCTGCACCGTCGATCGGGTCGGCACCAGGAGCAAGGTACTGGCCTTCAACTTCCCAGCCCGCCGCAACCGCTTCGGCGACTAAAACTGCACCTTCAACAATGAACGCACCTTCGTCGTCACGCGAACTGCGGCGCCCCGCAAGGCGCCGCAGTCGTTGAACACTTGAATTACTGAGAACCAGTTCGTGGTTCAGAAAACCTCGCTCAGGCGAGAGCAGCCTTAGCGGCTTCGCACAAACGACCGAATGACGCAAGGTCAGTCACGGCCAAATCGGCGAGGATCTTACGGTCAACTTCGATACCAGCCTTGTTCAAGCCGTCGATGAAACGGCTGTAGCTGATCTCGTGCAAACGACATGCGGCGTTGATGCGCTGAATCCACAGGCGACGGAATTCGCCCTTCTTTGCACGACGGTCGCGGAATGCATACTGACCAGATCGCATGACCTGTTCGTTTGCAGCACGGACTGACCTGCTCTTATTACCGTAATAACCCTTGGCGCGTTCCAATGTCTGCTTACGACGCTTCTTAGAACCGACTGCACGCTTAACTCTGGCCATCGGACTCCTCCTTCTTTCGTTCTTTTAACTAGTTACGTAAATGGGTGGGTAAAACTCAGCGCTCGCCGAGTAGACGCTTGATCTTCTTGATGTCACCGGAGTGCACATCGACCATGCCGTCAAGACGGCGGGTACGAGTGGACGGCTTCTTTTCGAACAAGTGCTGGCGGTTCTGCTGGAGGCGACGAATCTTGCCCGTGCCGGTCTTACTGAAACGCTTCGCTGCTGTTTTGCTGGTCTTCATCTTGGGCATTGCTGTGTCCTTTGTTCAAGGTTTTTAGATCGAGTGATTTATTCTTCAGAATTTTCAGGTGTATCGGTCGCCGGAGCGGTCGTTTCAATCACAGGAGTTTCGACTGGAGTTTCGGTAGGAAGAACTACGGCTTCAGTTGCTGGACTTTCGGCAACAACTGGCTTTTCTTTCTTCACCGGCTTCTTATCGGGAACAAGCACCATCGTCATGCTGCGTCCTTCAAGTCGAGCTTGTGTTTCCACTTTGCCCACACTCAAAATTTGCTCGATGACATCGTCAAGAATTTTGCTTCCTAACTCTGGGTGAGCCATCTCGCGACCTCGGAATTGCAGGCTGACTTTGACCTTGTGGCCTTCAGCTAAGAATCCTTGGACGTGACGCACCTTGGTATCAAAGTCGCCCTTTCCGATCTTTGGTCGGAACTTGACTTCTTTGACCGAAACATGAGCCGTCTTCTTGCGTGCTTCGCGCGCTCGTTGAGACTCTTCGTAACGGAATTTGCCGTAGTCCATGATGCGACATACCGGCGGAGTGGCCAAGGGTGCGACTTCGACTAAGTCGAGGTCGATCTCACGAGCTAGGGCCAAGGCGTCTGGGACGGTCTTGATTCCTAGTTGGGCTCCATCGGGTCCGATCACCCTCACTTCACGGGCGCGAATGCGTTCGTTGTAGCGAGGTTCGTTCACTGGCGGTGCTATGGCTGTTCACTTCTGTGCAAAGGGCTGACCTCCCGTTGGATGGATACATGGCGACGCGAAGTCGACACGGGTCAGCCACCGAAATGGCCTTCTCGCAATGACCTGAACGCACTGTCGACTTGCGGTTTCCCGTTCATCAGTTGTGGTCAGGTGGGGGCAACAACCCCACTTCGCCTCAGTTGTGGAAGGTAGCGTAGCCGCTCGTGGCGCAAAAACAGCCATACCCGCCCAAATCGGGTGGCCACCTCCAAAACACTTCGATCACCGAAAGTCATTTTGACCGACCATGAGCAACGAAACCGATCCTGAACTCGCCGAATCCCTTGAGGCTATGGCCGAAGCCCGTCAACGTTTGGCCGAGGTGCCGGCCGAGGTCGTCGTCACCAATCACGCCATGGGCCTGTACGAGCTCGGTGCGATTCATCTGACCGCCAGTCCCCCAGATTTGGTCGAAGCCGCGCTCGCTATTGATGCTTTGGCCTGCCTTGTTGAAGGTCTCGACACCCGACTCGGCGAGAACTTTGAAGTGCTCAAGGACGCCTTGGCCAATATTCGGATGGCCTTTGTTCAGGTCAAGAACACGCTCTAGTTATTGACACGAATTAGTGATTGACACGTGCTCGTCCGTTGACGAGTTCAATTCCTTCAGACTTCAGTAACTCAGTCTGTTCACGTTCGTTACCCGGAACTAATCGACCTTGAACATTGACAACTCGCCACCACGGCAGATCCAGCGAGTCTGAATACAACGACAAGATTCGCCCGACTAGTCGTGATTGCTTGGGGTATCCCGCGGCGGCCGCGACTCCCCCGTATGTCACCACTGAACCTTCAGGAAGCAACAACAACACGCCGACAATGTCACGCGTGCGTTGATCGTCAGGCAGGTCGAATTGCACTGGCCTCGGCTCGACTGAACTTCATCACGATGTCGCACTCAACTTCGGAGCCAACGTCAATCTGGCGCGACCCATCGGCAATTTCGGCGCAATGAAACATAACGACTGATCCGTCAGCCATGGCGATATCGCCTAGACCGACATGCGCATCGAATGCTGTGACCTTGCCGCGCATAACTCTGAAACCTCAAGCAACAATCTTGGAGATTGGCAACTCTAAGAGATCAGATGCTCCAGCATCTTTCAATGCAGGGATCAACGTGTTAATCGTGCGCTTTTCAACAACCGATTCAACGGCGAATCCACCGCCAGCAAGTTCGCTGATAGTTGGCGACTTCGCTGATGGCAAAACTGCCAAAACCTTTTGCAGATCATCAGAACCGACATTAAGTTTGACCAAAACTTTTCCTCGCGCATCGAGCGTTCCGAGCAAGAGAGTCATCAACTGCCCCATCGCGTGCCGTTTGGCCGGATCGGCATACGAATCTTTGTTGGCAATCATTTCGGTGTAGCTCACCAACATGGTGTCAATGACTCGAAGTCCTGCGGCACGTAATGCCCGACCCGTCTCGGTGATATCAACGATGCAATCAGCAATGTCGGGAATCTTGGCTTCGGATGCGCCGTACGACAAACGTACATCGGCCTTGATTCCACGTTCAGCGAAATAACGCTCGGTCAAACTTGGATACTCAGAACTCACACGAACGCCGTGCGGCAAATCGGCGACTGTTTGTGCCGAACTATCCCCAGCAACTGCCACAACGACTTTGACCGGATCGCTCGTTGCCTTTGAATACTTCAATTCGCCCAAACTCTCAACGTCACTTTGAGTTTCTTCAACCCAGTCGCGACCAGTGATTCCAATATCAAAAAGCCCTTCAGCGACGTATTGGGGAATTTCTTGCGGACGCAAAATACGCACATCAATGATGCGCGGATCATCAATAGTGGCCTTGTAATCCACACTTGACGAACGACGAATACTCAGATCGGCGGCTTCAAAAAGTTCGAAGGTGGCCTTTTCGAGAGAACCTTTGGGGAGAACGATGCGCAACACAGATGTCACGCTATCGGCGAGCGTGACTCGACACGGCGTTAATTAGTGCTTGGTCGGGTCGTCGTTGAGCAGTCGAACTGCATGTGGCAAGACATCGACGATGGCCTCAATTTGTTCAACACAGCCCTTAGGCGAACCCGGCGTATTGCAAATGACGGTCTGCCCTCTGATGCCAACGATGCCCCGCGAGAGCCGACCCAACGGGTTCACGAGACGCATCGCCTCGGCGAGACCTGGGGCTTCACGTTCAATGACTTGGCGGGTGCCTTCAGGCGTTTGGTCACGCGGCGCGAAACCAGTACCCCCGGTACTGACGATGACTCCAGCAAAATTGTCGGACATGCGAATCAACGTTTGGGCGACATTGTCAACGCCATCAGCGGTGAGTCCACGCTCAACCACTACGAAACCGTGACGCTCAAGCGCTTCGGCGAGTTTGGCCCCAGAGAGGTCTTCACGCGTGCCGTGCACGACGCCGTCGCTCACGGTCAGAACCTTCGCAAGGATCGGTGACAGATCGTCAGTCATGGCGGCGACGATATCTGATGAGAACCATGCCATCAGTGTCGGCATGATGTGGAAGAACTCGATGACCGATTCCGAAGTCGGACCAATCATCACCAAGAGGCGGCAGACCTTCATCTCCTGCTCGACCTACGACGTCGAACCCGGCGGGCACGCCGTGCTCTGTTGACTCAGCGGCCGTGATAGTGCAGACCGAGTACACAAGCACTCCCCCTGGCTTCACAAGTGGAGCCGAGGCTGCGAGCAAACGCTTTTGCAATACCGCAAGCTCTTCAACATCTTTGCTCGTGATTCGCCAACGGGCATCGGCACGACGACGCAATGCGCCGAGACCAGAGCATGGGGCATCAAGTAACACACGATCGAAACTGCCAACAAGAAAAGGAGGTGCAACTCCATCGGCCGCAACGACTGGCAAGTGGTAACCCATTCGCTCAGCATTCTTGGCAACAAGCCCCGCCCGAGTTGGCTGCAAGTCTGCGCCAATGATTGTTGCACCACTTGCTGCCAATCCGGTGGCCTTACCACCAGGACCCGCACATAAGTCAAGAACTAATTCACCACGTTGTGCACCAACCGATGCCGCAACCCACTGGCTTGATTCATCTTGCACATAGCCGTCGCTGCGCGTTGACACCGGCGACGCAACGTTCATGCGCTCAAGCGCACCAATTGCATCTTCGTTGGACATTTCAGCGTGGAAGCGTTCGCTGATCCAGTCCGGATAGCTGAGACGAACCGCATCATTGGGCCAGATCATGGTGACCGTTGAAACTTTGCGCAACACTGCATTCACAAAACCGCTGGTTTTGCGCGTTGCTAAATCGACAGTCGCCGAAACTGCAGCGTGCGGAGCTACTCCTGCAAAAACCAACTGATAAGCGCCGAGTCGCAACAATGTTCTCGTCGCATCATCGGGTTCACTCATCACGAACCGATCAATGATCGCGTCACAGGCTCGTCGCATTCGGGTTGTGCCGTACACAAGCTCGGTGACGAATCGCCGATCTGGATCGGAGAGTTTTGAACGCGACAAGAGTGCGGGCAAAACCAAATTGGCATATGCCCCATCGTGATCGATGCGCATCAAAGCAGCGAGCGCTACCGAACGAGATGATTCAGTCACTAGTTAACTTCTCTCCATGAGTTGGTTGATTTCCATTGATCCACGAGACAACATCCATTCGAGGTTTGCCTTCGGGTTGAACGATTTTGAGTTCAAGAGTTCCGCGGCCAGTCGCAACGTGTGCCGAATTCTTGGTGACGACCAATGAACCAATTTCGCCGGACGGGCCATCGACCACATCTGCTTGGTGGATCTTGAGACGTTTTCCCCGAAAAACTGTCCAGGCGTTTCCGAGTCGAATCAATCGTGAAATTTCTGCTGCCGATTTCAACCAATCAATCCGCAATTCTGACGAATCAATTTTCTCGGCGTACGTCGCTTCTCCCGTTTGAGGCACAA
Organism: Ilumatobacteraceae bacterium; assembly: GCA_044358015.1. Classification (GTDB taxonomy): domain Bacteria; phylum Actinomycetota; class Acidimicrobiia; order Acidimicrobiales; family Ilumatobacteraceae; genus Casp-actino8. The sequence goes on along the minus strand of JBIKOO010000020.1, from coordinate 22,870 downwards.
CGGGATCAAGACCTGATTTCAATTGTTCAATGAGCAGTTGTGAACCTTCAGCAATCAGTTGTGACCGAATGTCATCAGCCGTTGTTGAATCAGTGATCGTCATCGTTCGCAAACCAATGACTCCGCCAGTATCTAGACCTTCTTCAATCTGCATCAAACAGACACCGGTTTGCGCATCGCCAGCCAACAATGCTCGCTCAATTGGTGCTGCGCCTCGCCATTTTGGCAATAACGACACATGTAAGTTGACCATCGGAATTTCGGCGAGCACATGTGGCTTAATGAGTGCTCCATACGCAACGACTACGGCAAGATCAAAGGGCTTGACGCGATGTTGTTCAAGCAGATCATCAACTTTGTGAGACACCGTGAGCCCAAGTTCAAGAGCGGCCACTTTGACTGGGCTCGGATGCAGATCATTTCCGCGGGCACGACGTTTATCCACACGGGTGACCACATGACCAACATCAATCTTGGCGTCAACGAGTGCTCGCAATACCGGAACCGCCAATTCGGGGGTTCCCAAAAATGCAACACGCCGAACTGGCCCAACAGGCAATGGTGCTAGTTCTTCAACCATGTTGTTGAGCTACCTGGTTCATTCGGCTCGCAAACGCTTGATCTCGCCTACAGGTGATGCCTGTTCTGACAATTTCTTATACTCAGCGATGGCCTGTTTGCGTTGCTCGGGTTGCATGCGGTCAAACATCAAGACGCCATTCAAATGGTCAAGTTCATGTTGAAAAAGTCGCGCTTCAAGTTCATCGGCTTCGAGGGCAATCTCGTTGCCATCCATGTCGATGCCCTTCATCAACACCGTCTTGGGTCGAGTCATTTCGACGTACAGGCCCGGAATACTCAGACATCCCTCTTCATAGACCCACTCACCATCAGATTCGGCAATCGTCGGGTTCAGAATCACCATCGGCTCATCGTCCATATCCCACACAAAAATTTGTCGTTGGATACCTACCTGAGGTGCCGCGAGACCGATACCAGAGTCGCTGTCGTACAAGGTGTCAAACATTTCTTCGACGATTCGCGCGATTTTGCCGTCAATGTTTGTGACCGCTGCCGCTTGCGAAGCGAGAACAGGATCTCCGAATGTACGAATTTGGTACGACATACATGACAGGCTACCTATGACATGTCTGTACCTGATGCTCCTTCGAACGTTCCACCCGCCCATTACTTCAATGAGGACCCCGAGGTTCCCTCAGCGCGCAAGCGTATTGATGTCTCATTGCCAGATGGAAGTTTCAGTATCGAAACTGACACGGGTGTTTTTTCGCACGGGCGAGTTGATTCGGGTACCAAAGTCTTGTTGATGGAAGCCCCCAGTCTTCCCGAGTCAGGCAATGTGCTTGACCTCGGATGTGGAGCTGGCCCAATTGCGATGACAATGGCCCGTCGCTCACCTGGTTGCGCGGTTTGGGCAGTTGATGTCAACGAACGTGCTCGACAACTCACACATGACAATGCAAGTGCATTAGGGCTCACGAATATCACTGTTGCGACACCTGACGACGTACCAAGTGATGTGATGTTCAATGTCATCTGGAGCAATCCACCGATCAAGGTCGGCAAACAAGAATTACATGATCTCTTAAATCGCTGGCTGGCACGACTGTCGCCAGATGGTTATGCAGTGCTCGTCGTCAACAAAAACCTCGGAAGCGACTCGCTAGCAAAGTGGCTGACCGAACTTGGTTGGACCGTGAAGAGAATTTCATCACGCCAAGGTTTCCGCGTCCTCACCGTCAAACGTTAGAAACCGGACCCTTAGATACGGGGCGGGTCAACTTCAATACGTATTTTTGAATTCGCGGGTCGCGCAGCATTTGCGCAGGCTTGAGTCAAAACTTCGTGGCTAGCGGCGCGCACCATCCATTTTTCGCGATGTGCCGCAGTGCTCATTCCAGAAACCTTGGCGAGTTCACCAACGTATACGTCGGCACCGTCACCTTCAATAATTGCAATCGCCGAGGCTGGCGGAAGTCCGAGCATCTGCCGACGCGCCAACTCGGCGACACTGACGATCGACGGATCGCCTGCTACTGCAGCGCGCACAACCTCGTGATCAGGCATTGATGTTTGCAGCACGACCCTGCCGCCACGATCACGTGGACCCACAAGTCGCGCCGCACGGGCGATCAATGAGAAAGCCTGCTCGCTCGCGCGATATCGCGGCGCTAACAGTTCGCTATCAAAATCTAAAAAGGCAACGACATCGATTCGACGAACTCGATGCAGTACGGCCTCGGTGCCAATGAATACATCGGCTTTGGTGTCGTCGAGCGGATCTTCTTTTTCTTTACCAGCGACCACGGCCAACACATCGCGCTGAGCTGCTGCTTCAAGTTCATCGCGCAAACGGGCAACTCCTGGGCGAATTCGTGACAACACCGATGATCCACACGAATTACAGATACGTGGACGTGTGGCACCGCAAGCTCCGCAATCAAGTCGGCCTGGCACTTCTTCAACCATTGCTCCTTGACAGACTTCACATCGCGCCAACGCATGACAGGTTCGACAAGCCAGCAATCTTGCTTGACCCTTCGTATTTAATACACAGGCCACTCTGATATCAGCGTGACGCAAGTATCCAATGAGTTCAGACGACAACATTGAGCGCTTCCACGGCTCAAGATCGCTTTGGTCAACAACTTCAACGACTGGCCAGGCTGCCTTCTCACGCTCGGGCGATGGCGCAACCACATTGCGTCCCGACATTCCGACCACGCTTGGACATGGCGAGACCAGCAACAACGGAGCATCGGCGCGACGACAACGTTCGGCAAGTACGTCGCGAGCATGCCAGGTTGGCGCGCGTTCTTCTTGAAGCGACTCCTCATGTTCGTCAAGCACGACTGCAACTTTGAGTTCTGGGCACGGCGCAAACGCTGCTGCCCGAGCGCCAATAACAATGTCAACACCACCTCGTGCCAAGGCCCACTCTTCTGGCATCAAAGCCACCGAGATACCTGCTCGACGCAAACGGTGCGCTAAAACGTTTGCTGAGTCAACCGAAGCACACACAACAAGTGCCGGACCAACGCGTGCCGCCGCCAAAAGCGTTGGCATCTGATCTGCACTAGGTGGCAACTGCAATACTCCACCACCCTCAGCCAAAAGTTTCGTAGCCGCCGGCGACACGGGCTCAGCCAAAACCTTGGTACGACGTAGTGGCGCGGGACGCGTCACAACCGTATGCGGTGATGCGGTAACCAAGAACGGACGCAGACGCGATGCGCACCATCGAACCGATGCCCAACGACAAAGATCAAGCATTTCTGCATCGGGGCCAATGCCGCTTGACTTGTCAATCGATTTCAGTTTGTCAGCAGAAACACCTGGCGATAGTAAACCAAGTGAAATAACCCAGCCGCCAACACGGCGACCATTCAAGGAAACGCGAACTTTAGAACCAATCTCAATCGTTGAAACAAGATCGGCCGGGACGAGATAATCAAAGACACGATCAAGACCGGTGAGGTCAGGAACTATTCCAGCAACGACTGGTTCGTGATCGACCGGAGCGGTCGTCATGTCACGAGCAATCGGCAGGTATCGACTTGCTCAGCGCCCAAGCGCAGCAGAGAACTCGGACAAGCGTGACAACTTCTCCCATTCAAAATCTGCTAGCTCGCGACCGAAGTGGCCGTAAGCAGCAGTCTGCTGATAAATCGGACGCTTCAATTGCAAGTCGCGAACAATGGCAGCGGGACGAAGGTCGAAAGTTGCACGCACGGCAGCTTCAATCTTTTCTACCGCAACTTTTTCGGTTCCGAAGGTCTCAACCAAAATGCTGACTGGATGAGCCATACCAATTGCGTAAGCAACTTGGACTTCGCAGCGATCGGCTGCACCGGATGCAACAACATGCTTGGCGACCCAACGAGATGCATAAGCAGCCGAACGGTCAACCTTGCTCGGGTCTTTGCCACTGAATGCGCCACCACCGTGACGCCCCATGCCACCGTACGTGTCAACGATGATCTTGCGACCCGTCAAACCAGTGTCGGCATGTGGTCCACCCAATACAAACTTTCCGGTTGGGTTAATGAAGATGGAGTAATCATCATTGGCGAATTGCGCTGGGATCATCGGGCGAATGACTTGCTCAATGAGGTCGGGTCGAATCACGGTGTCGCGATCGATGCCCTCATCGTGCTGAGTTGAGATGAGAACAGTCTTCAAGCGAACGGGCTTGCCGTCTTCGTAATCGAAAGTGACTTGAGTCTTGCCGTCAGGACGCAAGTACGGGATCTGGCTTGACTTGCGCACCAATGCCAAACGCTCGGCCAAACGGTGGGCCAAGTGAATCGGCAACGGCATCAAGGTCTCGGTTTCGTTACATGCGTAACCGAACATCATTCCTTGGTCGCCAGCACCTTGCAGATCGAGATCATCGCTACCAGTGCGAGCGCGTACTTCTTCGCTCTTGTTGACACCTTGAGCAATGTCGGGCGATTGTGCGTCAAGCGCAACAAGAACACCACAGGTCTTACCATCAAAACCAAAATCGGCGTTCGTGTAACCGATTCCCTTGATGACTTCGCGAGCGGTCTCGGCGATGTCGACGTAGGCCTCGGTGGTGATTTCGCCGGAGACCAAGCACAAGCCAGTGGTCACCAAAGTTTCACAGGCCACGCGAGCATGTGGGTCTTGCGCAAGGATTGCGTCAAGAACCGCGTCGGAGACTTGGTCGGCGACCTTGTCGGGGTGACCTTCGGTCACACTTTCAGAAGTGAATGTCCAGTTACGACTCATGATTGATGTGTCATCGCTTTCAGTGAAAGAAGTGTGTTCAATAAAACGTCTGCGCAGTGCAGTTACTGACTAGCCCGTATCTGCACCACGATGTCGAGCAACGCCCGAGCCACAGCCCGCTTGTCAGTCAACGACAAAGACTCTAGAGCCTGGCTGGGTCGCAGGAAGGTGACCGCATTGGTGTCATGGGCAAAACCCACACCAGGTTGGCTGACATCGTTGGCCACTATCAGGTCAAGATTCTTGCGTTCAAGCTTGCTCTGAGCATTGGCAACCAAGTCTGATGTCTCGGCCGCAAACCCAACCAGAACCTGATTTGGGCGCTTGCTGGCTCCGAGACCGGCCAAAATATCGGGGGTTGCTTCGAGCACAATCTGCGGGATTCCCCCGTCTTTCTTGATCTTTTGCGTGGCACACGAAACTGGCCGGAAGTCAGCGACCGCCGCGCTCATTACCATCACATCGGTTGCTGACCATAGTGATTCGATTGCCGCTTGCATTTGCGCGGCAGTCTCAACATGGATGACGTTTGCGCCAGCAGGCACAGGTAATTCGACTGTCGAAATAAGTGTCACATCGGCGCCTCGCGAGGCCGCCTCGGCAGCCACAGCGTAGCCCTGTTTGCCACTTGAACGATTGGCAATGACTCGAACCGAATCAATGGGTTCACGGGTTCCACCAGCGCTCACGACCACTTTGACACCGGAGAGATCTTTAGGTCCGAGCATCTGATGCACGGCTGCAACGATCGCGTCGGGCGACGCCAAACGACCCTTACCCGAATCGCCTCCCGCTAAACGTCCGGCTTCGGGTTCAACGATGTGCACACCGCGCGATGCCAGCGTGGCAACATTTTGTTGAATTGCGGGGTGCTCCCACATTTCGGTATGCATAGCCGGACACACGATGACTGGCGCACGCGTGGCAATCAAGACATTGGTCATGAGGTCGGTTGATAAACCGTTGGCGTACGCACCGAGTAAACGAGCAGTCGCAGGAGCAATGAGAACTAAATCGGCCCCTTGACCAAGTTTTGTGTGCGGAATCGGCGAAGCCTCGTCCCACAACGATGTTTGCACGGGTTCGCTCGATAACGCTGACAGTGTGGTGCGGCCAATGAAATGTTCGGCACCTTTGGTCATCACAGGAATGACGTGTGCACCAGCGTCAACTAATCGACGGATGACTTCAACGGCTTTGTACGCGGCAATGCCACCACAAACGCCAACAACAATTCGCTTACCGGCCAGATCGGCCATGATCAATCAGGCGTCGCCGGATTCAGCGTCGACAACGCTGTCTTCGATAACTGCTTCAACGACTGCTGCTTCAACAACTTCGTCGCTTGCTGCTTCTTGCGCGCTTGCGAACAAAGCAGCGGCATCGGCTTGGGCTGCTTCTTCAGCTTCGCGGCGTTCGGCCATTTCGTCGGCGGACACGCGCACAATTTTGTCGGCGGCAATTTCTTCAAAGCCCATACTGAGTGGCTTGCGCAACGAAGCGACCTGCGGAGGAACAACCTTCGAGCTCACTGAGCCCATCTTGGCGTAGTACTGCTGCAACTCACGGGCACGGCTCGCAGCCAGTGTCACCAAACTGAACTTTGAATCAACTTTGCCGAGAAGAACCTCAAGTTGTGGGGTCATCATCGAGTCGTTGGTTGCGGCCATAGTAGATCTGGTCCTTTGAGAGGGCTAACGCCAAATAGTTCAGCGATTGAGCCTAACCCAATTTGGACCGATTCAGCGCCCTGACTCGGCACGTAAGCGGTTAATCAGACCCAACATCTCGTCAACGGTCTCGTCGAGATCGTCATTGACGAACGAGTAGTCCGCCAAAGCCAGACCAACTGGCTCTTCTTCTTCGGCTTTGCGTAATCGTTCAACCACCTTGTGATCGGGATCGCCCCGACCAATCAGACGTCGGCGCTGCTCATCTCGAGACGGGGGCAAAATGAAGAGCAATACCGACTCGGGGTGGCGCACCTTGACCTGCTGTGCTCCATCGACCTCAATTTCGAGCACGATGTCACGGCCAGACGAGAATTCTGGGACCGGGGTGCCGTAGTAGTTACCGAGGAATTCGGTCCACTCTAAAAACCCGTCATTTTGGCGATGCCGTTCAAAGGCTTCGCGAGTAGTGAAAACATACGCCTCATCATGCTCACCTGGCCGCTGTTCGCGGGTTGTCCACGACCGACTGAGGAGCAAAGTGGTATCTCGACGCAACAAGGCATCCACGATGGTGCCTTTGCCAACTCCGCCTGGACCAGAAACGATCACGATCAATGGCTTAATTGGCGAAGAAGCACTCGACGATGAGGCGGGCGGTTGTGCCCGCTCGTTCACTTGGCTAAGTGTTCGAGAAGTGTTTTTTTCTGCTGCGTGCCGAGACCCTGGATTTTGCGATTGTCGGCGATGCCGACTTCTTCCATGATCTTGCGCGCTTTGACCTTGCCCAGACCAGGCAGGCTTTCAAGCATGGCAATGACTTTGAGTTTTCCGACATTGGGATCGTCGGACTCAAGAGCTGCTGCAACTGTCAAGGTGCCCTGCTTGAGCTTGACCTTGATTTCGGCACGCGCAGTCCGAGCTTCGGCCGCCTTGGCGAGGGCTGCAGCACGCTGTTCTGGTGTGAGTATCGGAGGAGTAGCCATGCGCAAACCGTACCTATCACAAGCGTTCAATAGGTGGATACCAGCCCAATTCGTCCGCCTACAACGGAGCTAAACCGCCACGATGGGCCAGGCCGGTCAGGCTCCCGATGTCGGACAGTCCATGACGAGCGGCCCACTCAGAGAGTTCGACGGCAATTTTGAAACAGGCACGCGGGTCGGCGAAAGTCGCCGTACCAACTTGAACGGCACTAGCCCCAGCCAACAAGAGTTCGGCGGCCTCCCAACCCGATGTCACTCCCCCGACTCCAATGATGGGCAACTCGGGGATGGCTGCATGGACATCAAAGACCGTGCGAACAGCAACTGGGTGAATCGCCCGTCCTGAAACACCCCCACCGCCGTTGCCAAGGGCCGGTCGCCCAGTTTCGGGATCGAGCACCATACCAACCACTGTGTTGATCAGGGTCACCGCCTCAGCACCTGCTTCGTGAACGGCGCGCGCCACCGAGATCACTCGATCGGTGTTCGGACTGAGCTTGGCCCACAACGGAAGTTCAAGTCCCTTGCACACGGCAATGACTTCGGCCGACATGTTGCTGTCATGGGCGAAAATTCCGTGACCATGCATATTTGGACACGACAAATTGACTTCAACGGCAACGACAGTTGATCGATGAGGCGAACTGCTTAACCCGTCTTGCAAAAGTTGGGCTGCGTGTTGATATTCATCAACCGATCGACCCCAAATGCTGACGACTGCCGTTGCGTTTGCTGCAGCCATCGCCGGTAAATCGTGTTCGATCCAATGTTGAACCCCAAGTCCTTGCAAACCAACAGCGTTGATCATGCCTTGCGGAATCGGGTGAACACGTGGCGCGGGGTTACCTGCCCACTCAGTCGCCGCAATCGATTTCACAACGACGGCACCAATTGAATTGAGTTCGCCATAGGCGGCAAGTTCTGCTCCGTGCCCAGCCGTACCTGACGCAGCCATAACCGGATGCCTCAACTCAACTGAACCAACTCGCACCTGTGACATCACGATCCAGATCTCATCTTCCGTGATATTCCTGCAGGCTCTTCACTTCAAGAGGATGATCAAGTTGCTCAGCCATACCTTGAACAGCAGCCAATGCGGCTTCAACTGTTGTCACCGAACTCACCCGATGTACGTTGGCGGCTTTACGAATTGCTTCACCATCGGTACGACCACCACGACCTTGTGGTGTGTTGATGACGAAAGAAATCTCGCCACTCGCAATGAGATTGACGGCAGTAATTTTTGAGCCTTCGCTTACCTTGCCAACAACTGCGTCGACCATGTAACCAAAACGACTGAGGTAATCAGCTGTGCCAGGTGTGGCTATGATGCCAAAACCAAGTGCACGCAAACGCTTGGCGACAACAATGCCCGCGGGCTTATCACCGTCGGCCAAGGACAAGAACACTGTTCCGCTCGTTGGCAAAACCGTTCCAGCAGCTAACTCAGCTTTGTAGAACGCGCGCCCGAAGGTCACATCAATACCCATGACTTCACCGGTTGAACGCATTTCCGGTCCGAGAGCAGTATCAACTTCAGGGAAGCGACTAAATGGCAACACTGCTTCTTTCACCGCAACGGTGTCGGGTGAATCAAGCAGAACTGAACGAGTGAGCAAACCTTCAGTACGCAATTCAGCCAAGGTTGCGCCAAGCATCACGCGCGTCGCCACTTTGGCCAACGGCACTCCGGTTGCTTTGGCCACAAACGGAACCGTACGACTCGCTCGTGGGTTCGCTTCAATGACGTACACATTGGTTCCCGCTACCGCAAACTGCACATTGATCAATCCACGTACATCAAGCGCAGTCGCGATTGCAGTCGTATATGACTCGATCACTTCGACAACCCATGCGGGGAGTGTTTGTGGAGGAATCGCACATGCCGAGTCGCCAGAGTGCACGCCTGCTTCTTCAACATGCTCCATGACGCCACCGATGAGGACTTCACCGGTGTGATCGCGAATCGCATCAACGTCAACTTCGGTTGCATCCTCAAGGAATCGATCAATCAAAACTGGACGCTCTGCCGAAAGCCCACCCTCTTTGCCCAGACTGCCGAACCCAGAGAGTTCTGCCATGGCTCGAGTTAAGTGATCGCGATCATGCACGATCTGCATTCCTCGACCACCCAATACATAGCTAGGCCGCACGAGAACCGGGAATCCGACCTGATCAACAATGGCCATGGCTTGCTCAAGGGTGACCGCCGTTCCACCTGGCGGTTGCGGAATGCTGAGTGACTCACACAGTTCATTCCACTTCTCGCGGTCTTCCGCAAGGTCAATCGAAGCCGGCGATGTACCCGCAATCAAATCAACAGGAATTTGACCAGACAATTTCAACGGAGTTTGTCCACCCAAGGAAACAATGACCTTAGGTTTTTTCCCGCCCGCAGCAGCCGTTTCTGCGGCAATCACATTCAAAACATCTTCTTTGGTGAGCGGTTCAAAGTACAGACGGTCTGACGTGTCGTAGTCGGTTGAAACTGTTTCAGGGTTGCAGTTGACCATGACAGTTTCAAAACCAGCATCACGCAACGCAAACGATGCATGCACACAGCAATAGTCAAACTCAATACCTTGTCCAATACGGTTCGGACCAGAACCCAAAATGATGACGCGCTGACGGTCAGAGTCGCGTACTTCATTTTCGTCTTCGTACGTCGAGTAGTGATAAGGCGTTTGTGCAGCAAACTCAGCAGAACAGGTGTCAACAGTTTTATAAGTAGGGATAACACCGGCTGCCTCACGAGCCGCGCGTACTTCTGATTCAGCACTACCCCAGAGGTAGGCCAACTGTGCATCGCTAAAACCCACGCGCTTGACGCGCTTCCATGCAGCCCTGGTCATCGCCGATGGGCTTGATCCCTTCACCGCATCGCGCTCTTCAATGATGATGGACATTTGATCTAAGAACCAGGGGTCAACTTTGCATGCAGCATGAACATCATCAACTGAAATTCCACGGAACAACAGTTCACCGATGATAAAGATTCGCTCAGGGGTCGGGATGTCGACGAGTCGCAACAACTCCTCAGTCGAAACTTCGGCGAGCTGCTTTTCGGCAGGATCGCAATTGAGACCCATGCGACCCTGTTCAAGAGAACGCAGCGCCTTCTGCAAACTTTCGGGGAAGGTACGACCAATCGCCATCACTTCACCGACACTTTGCATTTGAGTTCCTAAGACTCCACTTGTGCCGGGCAACTTTTCGAAAGCCCAGCGAGGAATTTTTGTGACGACATAATCAATCGTCGGTTCAAAACTGGCCGGCGTTGCCTTGGTGATGTCGTTAGGGATTTCATCGAGGGTGTAACCCACTGCCAACTTTGCCGCAATTTTGGCAATCGGGAATCCGGTTGCCTTTGAAGCCAGAGCACTTGACCGTGAAACTCGAGGATTCATTTCGATCACAACTAATTCACCGTTGGCAGGGTTCACAGCGAACTGCACATTGGAACCGCCAGTTTCAACACCAACACGGCGAATACAAGCCAAGGCCGCATCACGCATGATTTGGTATTCAACATCACTCAGTGTTTGCGCGGGCGCAACTGTGATGGAGTCGCCAGTGTGCACACCCATTGGGTCAAAGTTTTCAATTGAACAAATAATGACGCAGTTGTCGGCGGTATCGCGCATGACTTCGAGTTCGTATTCTTTCCAACCCGCAATGCTCTTTTCAATCAAGATCTCGCGAATCGGACTGGCATCAAGTCCATTGGCAGCCAAGTGTGCGAACTCTTCGGCAGTCTTGGCAATGCCGGTTCCGCGGCCACCCAAAATGTACGCGGGTCGAATAATGGCGGGAAGCCCGATGGTCTTGATGACTTCAAGTGCATCTTCCATTGAGTGGGCAATTCCACTTTCGGGAACATTCAAACCAATTTCAATCATGGCCTTCTTGAACTTGTCGCGATCTTCCGCCGTCGAAATTGATTCGGCATTCGCACCAATGAGTTCAGGGGTTCCTGGCACGCCTACGAGACCACGTTCAAACAAAGCCATCGCCAAGTTCAGACCGGTTTGTCCGCCAAGTGTCGGAAGAACTGCATCGGGCTTTTCACGCTCGATGATTTTCGCAACAACCTCCCACGTCAGTGGTTCGATGTACGTACGATCGGCAAAATCGGGATCGGTCATGATCGTGGCTGGATTCGAGTTCGCCAAGATAACGCGATAGCCCTCTTCTTTGAGAACGCGACAGGCCTGAGTTCCGGAATAGTCAAACTCGCACGCCTGACCAATCACGATGGGACCAGAGCCGATAATCAAAATTGATTGGATATCAGTGCGCTTGGGCATATCAGAAGGTTCCGTTCTGCATCAGTTGTGCAAATTGTTCAAAGAGATAGCGACTGTCGTGCGGTCCTGGTCCAGCCTCAGGGTGGTACTGCACGCTGAAAGCTGGCGCATCGAGAACGCGCATTCCTTCATTGGTTTGATCGTTGAGGTTGAGGTGCGTCACTGCTACTCGCCCACCCAAACTTTCGGCATCGACACAGAAGTTGTGGTTTTGACTCGTGATCTCCACATGGCCAGATGCGAGATGCTGCACCGGATGATTTCCACCATGATGTCCGAACGGCAACTTGTATGTTGATCCGCCCAGCGCACGACTTAACAATTGATGTCCCAGACAGATACCGAACAGTGGAACTTGTCCAACCAATTCGCGAATTGCGTCGACCGCGTACGGAACAGCGGCCGGGTCTCCTGGCCCGTTTGATAAGAACACTCCGTGAGGCTGTCGAGCCAATACTTCAGCGGCTGTCGTTGACGCCGAAACAACTTCAATCGTGGCGATCTCGGATAAGCAACGCAAGATGGTGGTTTTGATACCAAAGTCGTACGCCACAACTTTCAGTGGGCCATTGCCGAATGAGTACGACTGATCAGTCGTCACGGTTGCGACGAGATCAACTCCGTCGGTTCCTTTTTCGGCTTGAGCTGCGGCCAATAGTTCACCGTGTGACGCCGTCCCGAAAGCTCCGGGCATTGCTCCGGTGTCACGCAAAATTCGCGTCAAACGTCGCGTGTCAATGCCGGCGATTCCGGCAACACCGCTCTTCTTCAACAACTCATTGAGACTTTGTTCGGCCCGATAGTTGCTATGACGACGGGCCAGATCACGAACGATGACGCCACGGCAATAGGGGCGACGAGATTCATCATCAGCAACGTTCGTTCCGTAATTACCGATGTGGGGATAGGTGAAAGTGATGATCTGTCCGGCATAACTCGGGTCAGTCACCACCTCTTGGTAGCCACTTAACACGGTGTTAAAAACGACTTCACCCGTCGATATGCCCGAGGGCGCATCAGCGCCGATGGCTTCACCTTCAAAAACACTTCCATCAGCGAGAACTAACGCCGCTTCACGAATTGTCATCATCATCCCACTTCTGCATAATTATGCACTCTAATGTATTATTACTGTTTCGCCACATCATCGTTGGGCCACCCCATCACGGACCACGAGTTGGCCCGCAAAGATCGTGTGTCGCACTTGTCCGCGCACCTTTCGACCGTGATATGGCGTGTTTTTGCTCTTGCTCGCCACCACTTCTCGATCAACCACCCATTCCGAAGTCGGATTAAAGATCGCAATATTGGCGGGCTCGCCGACAGCAATGGGGCGACCATGGCGGTCGCCGATTCCGGCGATGCGGGCCGGATTCCAACTCAGCGCCGCGAGAACTGCCTGAATTTCCATATCTAATTCCGACAAAGACAGAGCCAGCGCTGTCTCAAGTCCAAGCATTCCTGGCGGGGCCTGATCAAGAGGCTGTTCTTTGAGATGACTCGCATGCGGGGCATGGTCGGTGGCAATCGCGTCAATCGTTCCGTCACGCAAACCCTCTTTGAGAGCAGCGATATCAGCCGGGGTTCGCAACGGTGGGTTCACTTTAAAAACTGGATCAAAACTGCGAAGAGCCTCATCAGTCAAAGTGAAGTGGTGCGGAGTTGCCTCAGCGGTGACTGGCAATCCGTCGGCCTTGGCTTGGCGCACCATTTCAACACTGCGTTCTGTCGACAAGTGCAAGAAGTGAATCCGCGATCCGGTCAGGCGGACGAGTTCAATATCTCGATGAACCATTAGTTCTTCGGCGAGTGCTGGCCAACCGGGTAAACCGAGATGACTACAGCATGATCCCTCGTGCATGACTGCACCGGCGGTCAAACTACTCACTTCGCAATGTTGCGCGAGAGTGATATCGAGATCGCGAGCATATTCAAGCGCTCGGCGCATGAGCAATGGATCTTGCACACCATTGCCATCATCAGTAAACAATGTGACTCCAGCATCGCGAAGCTCGCTATACGGCGCCAACGCTTGTCCAGCGCGCCCGACTGTTATGCAACCAGACGGAACAACTTCGCATAGACCAGCGCGCACTCCTTGTGATCGCACAAACTCCACAACAATTCGTGAATCTTGAGAAGGTTCGGTATTGGGCATTGCGACTACCGCAGTAAACCCACCCAAAGCAGCGGCTCTACTTCCAGTTTCGATGGTTTCAGATTCTTCGCGACCTGGTTCACGCAAATGCACATGAAGATCAACAAAACCAGGCGAAACAATGCAACCCGTTGCATCGAGATCGAAATATGCTTTTGGCAACTTCGACCCAGCTTCTACGACTTCTGCAATCACTCCACCCGCAATATGAACATCTGCCAGACGACCTTGTGTGTCGGTCGTTTCATCAAGAATCCGGCCCCCACGAATATTGATCGTCTGCTCTTCCCTCATGACACCACTCCTGCTCCGGTTTCGGATCCACCTAAAACATCAAACAAAACCGCCATGCGTACCGAGACACCATTGGCGACCTGTTGCGTGATCAAGTTGTTCGGCAGCGATGCTGGGTCAATCAACATTTCAACGCCACGATTCATCGGGCCCGGATGCATCAACAATGCGTCTTGTGACAACATTTTTGCCCGACGATCATCAAGACCGAAACGAGCCGAATATTCCCCCAAGTTCGGCACCAAAGCCTCATTCATTCGTTCACGTTGCATACGCAACATGTAGAGCACGTCAAGCTCACCGATGACATCATCAAGCGACGAAGAAACCTCAACTGGCCAACCTTCAACTTCGGGCGGCAACAAAGTACGCGGTGCGACCAGCACTACTTTTGCTCCGAGGGCAGTGAACGCTTGGATGTCACTGCGAGCAACGCGACTGTGGCGAATATCGCCAACGATTCCGATCGTTAGACCACTGAGGCAATCAACACTTGGAGTTCGTTCAAGTGTTGACATGATCGTAAAGCTGTCAAGCAAAGCTTGAGTTGGGTGTTGATGCCAACCATCACCAGCATTAATGATCGACGCATCCGTCCAATCACTGAGTTGCCACGGGATTCCGCTTGTTTTATGACGCACCACGAAAGCAGCGACGCCCATCGCACTTACTGTCTCAATGGTGTCTTTGAGACTCTCACCCTTATTCACACTTGAAGTCGACACGCTAAACGTCATCGTGTCTGCCGACAAACGCTTAGCAGCAGTTTCAAAACTGATACGAGTACGAGTTGAGTCTTCAAAAAACAGACTCACAATAGTGCGGCCGTTGAGTGCCGGAACCTTGGGCACGGGGCGTCGATTGACCTCGGCCATATGCGTGGCCAAACCCAAGATTCGCACGATTCCGTCGACTCCTAATTCAGGAATACTGCGCAGATGCTTCACGGGTTCGCCTTTTTCGACAACGTCACACCGTCGGGTTGCACCTGCACGTCTTCGTCACGGCCAGTCGGAAGGTTTTTGCCAACATAATCTGGCCGAATCGGTAATTCACGGTGGCCGCGATCGATCATGACTGCCAATTGCACCGACGAGGGTCGTCCATACTGGTTCAGCGCGTCAAGCGCAGCGCGAACAGTGCGACCGGTAAACAGAACGTCGTCGACGAGCACAACTTTTGATCCAGTGAGATCTGTTGGAATTTCAGTCACCGCCACGGGAGTCACTGGCCGCAAATTGATGTCATCGCGAAACAGTGAGACGTCTAACTTTCCGAGCGGAATAGGCCGACTAGTTTCACCTTCAATCTGATTGATAGTGGCAACGAGACGTTCGGCCAACCAGACACCACCTCGTTGTAAACCAACGATGATGATTCCATCAAGACCACGATTGCGTTCAATAATTTCGTGCGCAATACGAGTGATTGCACGATTCACATCAGCTAGTCCAAGAACCTGCACCAGGTTCGACGTAGCAGTCTGAGATGTGTCTGGGTGAGAACCCGAAGAAAGTGTCATGTTGTCCTCCGTATGAGCCTCACGGGACTCACTTCACGGTCGGGACTACCCTAGCAGGTCATTGTTCGCCGCGACAGCGCTCAAGCACCTCTTGAAGGTCGGCTGGTAACACGGAGGTGAATTCAAGTGGTTCGCCCGTCAACGGGTGATCGAATACCAAACGCCCAGCGTGCAAAAACGGTCGCCCGATCACCAGGGGCATCCGCGCCCCACCGTATTGCGGATCACCGACAACTGAGTGCCCCGTTGCTTGAAGGTGGACCCTAATTTGATGCGTGCGCCCAGTTTCAAGTTCGCACGCAACCAAGGAAACGTCAGGATCTGACATCGTTTCTAGAACTTCGTAATTGGTACGTGCTGGTTTGCCACTCGCGACCACCGCCATACACAATGGGTTACGAGGATCGCGTCCGATCGGCGCATCAATTGTTCCGACGGGCGCTGAAGGGTGACCCCAGACCAACGCGGTGTAATGACGCTTGACCTCGCGCAGTGACATCATCGCAACAAGTTCTTCATACGCCTCTTGGGTACGAGCGACGATCAACAAGCCGGTCGTCCCGATATCAAGTCGATGCACAATTCCGGGACGGTGTTCTTCGCCGACTCCGGCAATTTCGGGAAATCGAGCGAGAAGACCATTAACTAACGTGTGGTCGTTATTGCCAGCACCGGGGTGCACAACAACTCCAGCGGACTTATTGACCACGATGATGTGCTCATCGGAATACACGACATCAACCACGACTGTTGGATCTGGTCCCGGCAATACAGGTTGCGGAATTTTAGAAATGTCAACGGCAACGATCTGTCCAACCTTCAAGCGGACTTTCCCAGTTGGGGCAACAACTCCATCCAGTTCCACGGCACCGTTAGCAATGGTTGTCGTTGCGTCCGCGCGGCTGATTTCCGCCATCAAAGACACGATTCTGTCAAGTCGCTCACCGGCTAACGAATCAGGTATTTCCTCGGTGATGATCTCAGACATGGTCGACTTTCGGTTGGAAAAACAGATAGCTCACGATGAGCAGTCCCCCGCCAACATTGACGCACATATCGGCAATGTTGAATATCGGAAACCACTGGAAGTCAATGAAATCAACGACCCTGCCATGCAACCACGCGTCTTCACGAAAAAGACGGTCGACGATGTTGCCCATGGCACCACCAACGATGAGACCAATCGCGACCACTGACAACTTGCCCGATGCTTGCCGCAACGAAAGAAGCAAAAAGACAACGACAACGACGGCAATAACACCGATCAACGGGCCCAAACCCTGACCACCGCCAAAGGCCATGCCGCTATTAAACGCCAAATTGAATTGCAAGGTCCACAACACGTGGACGGTGTGCCCGTCATTGAGTTGCGAAACCGCCCAATGTTTGCTGAGTTGATCTAAACCGACAACAACTGCCGCGACCAACAACGACAGACTTGGAATTCTGCGCTGACCTTGAGTCACTTATCTCCAGCCGACTCGTTCTTCAACGAGTTCAATTGCCCACGGAATAACTTCGAGGCGCTCTCGCGGAATCGGGCGGGTTGAAACGGTGCTGTAGCCATAGTCGCCAGTTTCGATGCGCAAAAGTGCACCATCAATTTCTTCGATGGTCTGACGCGCCTGATCGGACAAAACGCGATCTCGCTCACGTTCAACGGCCATGGTGTCACCTTCGCCACCATCTTCGTCAAATTGATCGTCGCCCATGCCGGCTTCTTCAATGAGCTTTTCTAATTCGTTCTCAAGGCTGACTGCACGACCCAACAAACGATCACGCTGTTCAATCAACAAAGCCCGCTGACTACGAAGGAATGTCAAGTCAAAATCTTTGTTGGCAATGATTCCGTCTTTTGACACAGCCTTCTTGCCGGGAACAGGTGGCTTGACAAAAACTGGCTTGGCTACCTTCTTGGGAGCGGCGGGAGCCTTGACCGGGGCCGGAGCAGCTGGTGCGGCTGGCTTAGAGGGTGCTGACTTAGTGGGTACAAGCTTTGCAGGTATCGGCTTCTTGGCTGGAGCAGGCGCCTTAGCTGGAGCGGCCTTCTTCGCAGGAGCAGCCTTCTTGATTGGTGCGGCTACTTTCTTTGCCGGTGTGGCTTTCTTGATTGGTGCGGCTACTTTCTTCGCCGGAGCAGCCTTCTTCACCGGAGCGGCCTTTTTGGCTGGTGCAGCTTTCTTGGCGGGCGCGGCCTTCTTCACCGGAGCGGCCTTTTTGGCTGGTGCAGCTTTCTTGGCGGGCGCGGCCTTCTTCACAGGAGCGGCCTTCTTCGCCGGAGCAGCCTTCTTCACCGGAGCAGCCTTCTTCGCCGGAGCAGCCTTCTTCGCCGGTGCAGCCTTTTTGGCTGGAGTTACTTTCTTCGCAGGTGCAGCCTTCTTGGCCGGAGCTTTTTGAGCAGTCGACTTCTTGGCAGGAGCAGGCTTCTTAACCGTTTTGCTAGCCATCGCTTATGTCCTTTTCACTCGTGTGGTTGGGCAGGATACCTGCAAATCGACCTATCTCGGGGGCATATCTATACGAACAACACCGATATAAATGTCCTCGTCATCCAAAATGGCATTCATAGCCCCCTGCCCCCACTGGACAGATTGAGCCAAAGTCTCACTCGCTAGTTCATCAATAAACGGCTGAATCTGGCGCCGTACCGATTCAGACACTCCGAGCGTAATCTCGATGCGGTCACTGACTTCAAGACCAGCTTCGCGGCGAGCCTGTTGGACTAACCGAATGAGATCTCGGGCTGTGCCTTCGGCCGCAAGTTCAGGGGTGACCTCAATATCAAGTGTCACCATTCCGAGACCATCACCTAGCGCACTACTTGCCGCGCCTTCTGCCGCGACCATTTTGAGGGTGTACTCACCCGCAAAAAGTTCAATATCTCCGGCAAAAACCTGTTCGCCGTCTTGACGCCAATTTCCCGATTTAACGGCCTTGATGACGTCTTGGGTTCTACCGCCAAGTCGCGGTCCGAGAGCCCCCGGAATCACTTGTAAAACAGCCGCTGCTGCCCCTGATACTTCGGTCCCTAGGGTCACTTTTTTAACGTTGACCTCATCGGCGATGATGTCGACGAACGACAACAGCTCAGCCGAATCGGGATGCGAAACTGTAAGTTCAGTCAACGGCAGACGCACGCGACGGCTGTGGGCTTTACGAATTGACAATGCGACCGAACACACTTCTCGAACTCGGTCCATCGAGCGAACCAATTCAACATCATGCGGCAAGGCCGTATTCGTCGGCCAGTCGGCGAGGTGCACCGAACGACCTCCGGTCAAGCCTGTATAAATGGTGTCTGACAAAAGCGGCAATAACGGTGCGGAGACTCGACACAAGACTTCGAGAACTGTATGCAGCGTGTCAATTGCGTCTTGATCGCCTTCCCAGAAACGATCGCGTGAACGACGGATGTACCAGTTGGTCAAGACATCTAAGAAGTCACGAACGCCCGAGCATGCTGAAAAGAGATCGTACGCATCAAGATCATGCGTGACTCGTTCAACCATCTGTGCTGACTTGGCCAGAATATAGCGGTCGAGAATATTCGTTGAATCAGTGCGGAAAGTTCCTGACACGCCTTCGGCATTGGCGTACAAACTCAAGAAATACCAAGAGTTCCACATTGGCAAAAGAACTTGTCGAACAGTTTCACGAATTCCTGATTCGGTAACCGAGAAGTCCGAGCCCCGCAAAATAGCTGATGACAACAAATACCAGCGCATTGCGTCAGCCCCGTAGGTGTCAAAGACAACCATAGGGTCGGGATAGTTGCGCAAACTCTTGGACATTTTCTGTCCGTCGTCACCAAGGACGATTCCGTGACTCACGCAAGTTGAAAAAGCCGGACGATCAAACAGTGCAGTTGCAAGAACATGCAACGTGTAAAACCACCCGCGAGTCTGACCGATGTACTCAACAATGAAGTCGCCGGGGTAATGCTGTTCAAACCATGTCGTATTCTCAAATGGATAGTGCACTTGAGCGAACGGCATTGATCCGCTCTCAAACCAGCAGTCAAGAACTTCTGGCACTCGACGCATCATTGATTGTCCGGTTGGATCATCGGGATTAGGACGCACGAGATCATCAACAACGGGACGATGCAGATCAGTCACTGTCACACCAAAGTCGCGTTCAATTTCGGCGATACTTCCGTACACATCGAGACGCGGGTACGTGGGGTCATCACTCTTCCAGACAGGAATGGGCGAACCCCAGAAGCGATTTCGACTAATTGACCAATCGCGCGCATTGGCGAGCCATTTACCGAATGAACCCTCTTTGAGATGTTCAGGAACCCAAGTGATCTGTTGGTTGAGTTCAAGCATGCGAGCCTTGATCGCGGTGACTTCGACGAACCACGACGAAATCGCGCGGTACACCAACGGTTCAGCGCATCGCCAGCAGTGTGGATACGAGTGATCGTAACTGTCGTGTCGAATGACAACGCCAGACTGCTTCAGGTGCTTAATGACTAATGGATTCGCTTCAAAAACATGAATTCCGACCCAGTCGGAAACTTCCGCGGTGTAGCAACCGTGGCTGTCCATCGGACAAATAGTTTCGATTCCGACCGCGAGACAAGCGATCTGGTCATCTTCACCAAATCCGGGAGCCATATGCACGACACCGGTTCCGTCCTCGGTCGTCACAAACTCGGCTCCAAGTACTTGGAATGCCGAAGGCGTATCCGCAAAGTAATCAAAGAGTGGTGTGTAGGTGCGTCCGATCAACTCAGAGCCCTTCAAGGTCCCAACTCGTACCGCATCACCCAGTTCGCGTTCATACGAGGCCAAACGGGCTTCGGCCAAAATGAGTTTCTCGCCGTTCAATTCAACGACTGCGTAGTCAATGTCAGGATTAACCGCCAACGCTAAGTTTGACGGCAGCGTCCATGGCGTGGTCGTCCAGGCCAAAATCTTTTCGCCAGTTGACAACGAAAACTTTACGGTCAGTGCTGGGTCTTGACGATCGCGATAGACATCATCCATTCGCGTTTCGGTATTGCTCAACGGGGTTTCACAACGCCAGCAATACGCTAAAACTCGAAAGCCTTCGTAAATCAATCCCTTGTCATGCAAAGTCTTGAATGCCCACATGACACTTTCCATGTATGGAAGGTCGAGAGTCTTGTAATCGTTTTCAAAATCAACCCAGCGGGCCTGACGATTGACATAGCGTTCCCATTCGTTGGTGTAACGCAACACACTGGTTCGGCAATAGTCATTGAATTTTTCAATTCCGAATTCGGTGACTTCAGGGTGACCAGAAATTCCTAATTGCTTTTCAGCTTCAACCTCTGCGGGTAAACCATGGCAGTCCCAACCGAATCGTCGATCTACTCGTTCACCCTTCATGGTGCGATAGCGCGGAATCGCATCTTTCACAAAGCCAGTTAACAAATGTCCGTAGTGCGGTAATCCGTTGGCGAATGGCGGGCCGTCGTAGAAGACAAATTCATTGGAACCATCAGCACCAGCCGAACGCTGATTGACCGATTCTTCAAAGGTGCCCTCAAGCTTCCACCTATCTAAGACGGTCGCTTCTATCGCTGGGAATGATGGCTGAGATTCAACGGGTGGATAACGGCGCTCGGTCATAATTAGTCAGTCTCAATCAGAAAATCAACGATTGAGCAAGGATATCGGCACTAAGCCAATGCATTACCGAGTATCTGCAACGCAATCAGAAGAAGCATTGGAGACAAATCCAATCCACCCATTGATGGCAAGGCCCGCCGAATTGGAGCCAGAACTGGTTCTGTCATCTTGTACAGCCACGATTGAACTGAAGCCATTGGGCTTTGCGATGATGACGGTGGGAACCACGACATCACAACTCGCAACAGAAGTACGAGGGTATACAGATTGATTAACATCCCGAGCACGGTCATGACCTCAGTATTCGGGATTCGCAGCGCGTGTATCTGGCTTCAAGAGATAGACGCCACGTGCAACTTTTTCAATCTTGCCGTGCAGCGCATAACACAGACCGCTTGAAAAATCGATCATGCGACGGGCCACTTCATCGTCGCATCCTTCGGTATTCAAAATCACTGGGTTTCCATCGCGAAAACGATTGGCTACTTCTTGAATGTCATTAAAGCGAATGGCCTTCACTGTGTGGGTTTCACCTTGCACTGGTCCCCCCAATGTTCGAACAGAAGATCCCTGACGTGCCGAAATTGGACGAGGCTGCACTGAAGAGTCGTCAAACTGTGGGCGACGCGGTGTCGGGACCGGGTCGGTGTCGCGAGGAGACACTTGGCGTGCGACGGGTCGCGAGTCGTCGAAACCACCACGAGAATCGGCAGTGCGCGAAACGCCGCCCGAACGATCGGCCTGATCGTGGTCGTCGTAATCGTCGTACGCATCGTCCTCACCAAGGCCGAGATAGTCCATCGCTCGTCTGAAAATTGACATCACAGAAAGAATAGTCGCTATTGATGGGCCATGGGTGGACGGTCCCCAAAGATGGCCGACCCGATTCGAACCATGGTTGAGCCACACTCGATGGCCAGTTCAAGGTCGGCGGTCATGCCCATCGACACTTCGGGGACGCCCAATTCGTGGGCCAGTCGAGCTGTCGTTTCAAAAGCCCGTCGAGCGATTGCGATATCTCCACTCGTTGGTCCAACTGTCATCAATCCGACTACTTCAAGACCAAGGTCAATCGCACGGGAATAAAGCTCGCTCAGCCCGCTGACTTCACAACCACCTTTGTCTGCTTCACCGGTCGCATTGACCTGCAACATGATTCGTGATTGCGGGGCCCGATGCGCAATTTCATCAACGATTGAACCACGATCAACTGATTGCCAAACATCAACGATCGGGCTCAATGAACGCACCTTATTTGACTGTAAACGACCGATGAAATGAACTTCAGGCCGATGGATTGGATCGACTCCCGGCCATTTCTCAAGCAGATCTTGCGCGTAATTTTCACCAATCATTGAACAACCGGCGGCCATCACTGCGTTCACAGCACTAGCGGGAAATGTCTTTGTCACCGCAACAACTCGAACTCGTTCGCCGCCATATTTATGCACACGATTCTCGATCAATTCATAATTTTCTTTGATTCGCCGAGCAACAAAAGTCTCATCATGACTATTCATGACGTTCTCCGTATCATGTTGTTCTCCGTATCAT
>JBIKOO010000062.1:0-9627 GCA_044358015.1 Ilumatobacteraceae bacterium | reverse complement strand
TCAACCTCGTAGGCCTCCTGCTGAACTTCATTCACTGCGACACACGAACCGACGCGTAGCACATTGTCAATCGGTGTTGGCTCGCCCGGTTTGCTGAACGCGCCAAGCGCCAAAATCAAAATGGTCCCCAACACAAAGACGCCGACGACGAACTTCCACGGAAATTTCGCCGGCGTGTAATGCCGTAGATCAGCATCAACCGCAATGTTCTGCAGACGCTCATTGCGCTGTTGTGTTTGTTTTTCATCAGTTTCATTGCGATGTGCACGTAGATCGGCATCGTACTTGTATCGCAAAACCGGATCAGACAAGACTCTCCATGCCTCGTTGATCTCGAGCATTTGCGTTGACGTTTTGCCCTCGTGTTTGTCGGGGTGATGGATGCGAGCCAGGTTGCGATAGGCCGTGCGAATTTCTTCGGGAGTCGCCGTAGGAGCAACACCGAGTCGTTGGTAGTGAACTCCTTGCATCAGCGCCTCAACTACCTAGTAACCAAGGTCAACAAACACTGGACCGATTAAATCTTTGCCGTTAGCCCAATGACGAACATTCTCGGTAATGCGCTCGCTCAACAACGGAACCGCCATGGCTGGCGTGTTGCCCACATGAGGCGTGATGATGCAATTGTTTAACGACCACAACGGATGCCCATCAGGCAACGGTTCTGGCTCGGTCACATCAAGACCAGCGCCGCCGATGATGTTGTTTTCAAGTGCCCACACCAAATCGTCAGTCACGATGTGCCCACCGCGCGCCACATTGATGATCCAGGCATGATCTTGCATCGCTTCAAGTTCGGCTCGACTGATAATGCCTTCTGTTTCTGGGGTTAGAGCTAAGGCCAAGACAACAACATCGGCACCAGTGAGAGCGTCAATCAATCGGTCACTTTCAAGAACCTCATCAACGCCGTCCATTGCAACCACACGGTTACGCACCACGGTGATGTGGCAATTGAAAGGGGCCAGCATGCGCACCAGTGATTCAGTGATTCCTCCGCCACCCAAAATGGTCACGTGCGCCTCATGCAAATTGCGTCCACGCGGACCGCTCCATGTGGCTTGACGAGCGTACGAATTGATACCCCGCATCCCAGCCAACATCAACGCCAATGCCATTTCGGCTACAGGCTCGGCGTACACGCCTTTGCCGCACGTCCACAATCGATCGTCGTCAATCAGATACATGAAATTTTCAATGCCAGCGAAGGGAAGCTGAACCCATTTGATGTGATCGGCATCTTGCAGAATTTCTTCAAGAGCTTTGGGCGTACGCGGCGCACCCCATATGAGGCCCTCCGCATCTGCGAGCGGAACGATTTCGCCGCCGCCGGCAATCACTGCATCGGCCATCCAGGATGGTGCTGTTGATGGAGCAAGGGCAATACGCGGAGCAGATGTACTTGGCATGACAGCGCAAACGCTATACCGAATCGGTGGTTGATACACAGTTCGCCCTCTTCACTTTCAGCCCTGAACGCTTATGCTCTTGCAATGGCCGCTGCGAGTTCTATCGAACCCCATCTCGTTCCATATCCGACTCCCCCAGCCAATGCACCGAACATGGTGGTCATCGTGCTCGACGATATTGGCTTTGGGCAATTGGGCTGTTTTGGTTCGCTCATCAACACACCACACATTGACTCGTTGGCCGAACGCGGCATTCGACTCAATCGTTTTCACGTCACCTCAATTTGTTCGTCGACGCGCGCCGCACTTTTCACTGGACGCAATCATCATGCAGTCGGTGTCGGCGCAACTCAAGAGACATCATTTGCGCTGCCCGGATACAGCGGACGTATTCCGAAAACTGCAGCAGCACTCCCCCGAATCTTGCGCGATAACGGTTACAACACGATGTGCGTAGGCAAATGGCACCTCACACCACAGGCCGACTATTCCGCATCGGGACCTTTCGAACGTTGGCCACTTGGTATGGGTTTTGAGCGTTACTACGGATTTCTTGGTGCCGAAACCAATCACTGGTCACCTGAATTGGTCCGCGACAACACGCCGATCCCAACACCGACTCACACAACTCAAGGTGGCGCGTACCACCTCACCGAAGACTTAACCGATCAAGCGATTTCCATGATTCGCGATCAGCAACACGCCACGACCGACAAGCCGTTCTTCTTGTGGTTTGCAACGGGAGCTGCTCACGCGCCTCACCATGTCACGCGCGAGTGGTACGAACCATATGCCGGCCAATTCGATGAAGGCTGGGAAGTGTTACGTGAGCGCACTTACCAACGGCAGCTTGCAATGGGTGTCATTCCACCCGACACCAACCTCACTCCCCGACCAGCATGGGTTCCCGAATGGTCAACCCTGTCTGCCGACGAACGGCGTTTGTTCGCGCGCTACATGGAAGTCTTCGCCGGATTCGTCACGCACACCGATGCCCAAATCGGCCGCATCTTGGCATTCCTTGATGAGCAAGGTCTCGCCGACAACACCATCATCACCTTGATGTCGGATAACGGCACATCAAGCGAAGGCGGACCAACCGGAACGCTGAATGAAGCAGCTTCTTGGCTGGGCGATCACGCGACAGTTGAAGAAGCACTAGCCAACATCGACGAAATCGGTGGACCCAATCACACCAATCACTATCCGTGGGGTTGGGCGTGGGCTGGCAACAGTCCCTTCCAATTGTGGAAGCGTTATTCGTGGCTTGGTGGCGTGCGTGCTCCATTCATTGCCCGTTGGCCCAAAAAGATCACCGACGCTGGTTCAGTACGCAACCAGTTCACTCATGCAATCGACCTAGCCCCCACATTGCTTGGCGCTATTGGATTATCAATGCCAACCGTTGTCGATGGAGTTCAACAACAGCGCGTTGATGGTGTTGACGCAAGCGCAATGATGTTTGATGTTTCACGACCCGAGCATCGTGCTACTCAGTATTTCGAAATGCACGGCTCGCGTTCGATTTATCACGAAGGCTGGAAGGCGACGAGCAACTTTGTTTCGCCATTGTTCAACGAGCGTGCGCACATCACCGGCAGCCACTCGTACGAAACCGATGTGTGGCAACTATTTGATCTCACGAACGACTTCTCTGAATCAACTGACTTGTCAGCCCAATACCCCGAGCGTGTCCGCGAACTTGAATAGTTGTGGATCGAACAAGCCACAGCCAACAATGTGTTCCCCTTGTTTGATCCAGCAGCTCGTTATCCAGGGCACCCTGGCGAATACCCATTGCCTCATTCCGCGACATATCAACCAAGCCCTCACCCCATTGCCGCTGGTCGAGTTCCGTCAATGTTTGGTGGCTTCACGATGTCAGCCATCGTTGACTGCTCTGCCACCGAAAACGGAATCATTGCTGCCCTCGGTGATCATCAAGGCGGTTGGACCTTACGACTTGATCATGGCACCCCCCACTTTGATGTCGTGTACGGACACCAACGCGCCCATCTCGTTGGCACCAACAAAATCACTGCCGGTGAAACTCAATTGACGGTCACCATGAAAGCCGGCGCACTGGCATTGTTCGTGAACAACGAGCAAGTCGCAACCGGACATTTCGGTGGACTCTTCATGTTCCCAGGAGTCACGACGGCAGCCGGCGGAATGTGGATTGGTCGTCACGAAGGACTACCAATCGTTGACAGTTATTCCTGCCCCAACGACTTCACGGGCAACATCAAGTCGGTCACCGTCTCGAGTGGTTCACCGTCGTCTGGACCATCGCTGGCGACAACAATGCGTATCGCCGAAGGCAGCGACTAATTCAGTCAGCTAGCTCGAACGGAGAATACGATCAGCGACATCACGACCCGATTCAACTGCGCCTTCCATATATCCCGTACAGGTCGCAACGTGTTCACCAGCCAAATGAACTCGTCCCCACGGCTGACGTAACACGTCCCAGTACTTCGTGACTTGACCAGGTTCGTAGGTCGCATACGAGCCACCGTAATTCGGCTCACTCGACCACGCCCGCGAGAATGCACCTGTTGATACCGATGTCATCTGGTGAACAGTGCGCATATCTCGCGTGATTGATTCAATTCGCTCGGTCTCAGACTTCAACGCCAATTGTCGGCCACCATCACCGCCGCAGTATGCCATCACGATTCCCGAATCACCGTCTTGATCAACGCTCGGGTCATATAAACGTTGCGACAACGATTCGGTCGTGCCGTAACCAGCATCCCATTCACGTTGCGCAAACTGGATGGCCGTTTTGGTAATCGCTCCATAGCCAAGTCCCCACATTGCTTCGCGCAAAGCAGCGGGAATCTCTGAACGAAATTCAACACTGCGCAATGGAACTAGCGAACACGCCAACACCACGTGATCAGCGATCACGTCAAAGGGTCCGTCTGCACCAACACCTTGCACAATCACGCCGTCAGTCGTTTGTTCAATTGATGTCAGCGCAGAACCCAACTTCAAAGTCAGGCGTGAGTGTTGGCTTAATTCGACACCTAACGCTTGAGCAATTTGCGAAACACCACCCTTGACACGATGTGAAATCAACTCGATACCTTGTCGTTCAACTTCACTGAACTCAAAGGCGCGTTGCTGCGCAACAAAAAGTGCTGACACCTTGTCGGGTTCAGAGGCAAACTCGCCTTGGGCATTTCGCCGAGCGAATAGATGCCCAACTGGACCTAAATCACTTTCACGAATCAGGTCGGCCAACGATCGTGAATCCAGCAACTCAGCATCTGGGTGCAGTTGCGGTTGACTCGGATCAACCATCAAGAACGTCGAGGCCTCACACGCTTCTTCATAGCGTTCAATCGCGGCAAAAACATTTGGTTCAAGCCTCTCGATATCACTTCCGACATGGCGCGCACCGCTCCAGTAGAGCCAACGACGAATCGTGGTCCACGGCGCCCCTTCACCCAAGGTTTCAATTCCGAAACGCTGCATCAAATCATGCATGCGCCAATGAATCGAATCAATCCACTCGGCGCCACTCTCGGCATATTGACCACCCACATACGTAGCGTGAACCGTTCGAGTGCGACCACCAAAGCGTTGCTCGGCTTCGATCAGAGTGACATCGGCTCCGCCAACCACAAGAGATTCAGCGGCACTTAAACCAGCAAGACCTGCCCCGACAACGATGACTCGCATGCAATGATCAACTGCCAGCAAGTGTGGCGGCAATATCGCTCGATGATTCGCCCGAGCGACGTAAGACCACCGCGACGAATGCCAAAGCAGCCATCGTCATGGCGAATAGCATCACTGCGCCGACTCCCCAGAAGGGCTTGATCGTGCTCTTGGTGGCACCAAGCAATGCCACCGGGAAGGTGGTGCTGCCGGCTTCGCTCACCAATGTTGAAATCACCGCGTTGTCAAGGCACAGCGTGAACGACAACAATCCGCCAGCAATCAATGCAGCCGAAATGAGTGGCAACGTAATTTGTCGAAATGCCTGCGCGGGGGTTGCTCCAAGGTCGGCGGCGGCTTCTTCAAGTGATTCGTCAAGTCCGGCGAGTCGCGCCCGAACAATGAGGGTGACGACAGCACTGGCATACAACGACTGGCCGACCCACAACTTATGCATCCCGCCACTGAATGGACCGATTCCATTCTGGAACAAGTAGCCAAGGACAGGAACATCTTGAACACGCTGGAACCATGTCACTAATGCGATGGCATCCATCACCTCGGGTGTCACCAAAATCAAAAACACGACGGCCATAAAGATCTTGGTCCACACTCCCGGACGTCGCGCCAATGCGACTCCCGATAAGCCGCCCAGAACCACTGCAATAACGGTTGCACCAAAGGCAGCTACGAATGAGTTACGAATGGCATCGCCGATGCCGGTGAAGTTAAAAATCTCGCGATACCAATCAGTGAGTAGACCATTGACGACAAAAGCGGCAATGAAACCAAGTGCGCCCAGCCAATTCAGCAATCGCTTTGAACCAATACCGACTTTGTTCAACACCCGTCGCAGTAACAACGCCCCTGCGGTAATGACGAAGAAACGAATAAGCATGGCCCAGGCTGCCCCGCCGTCAAATAACTCGCCCCACCACTTCACGCTGGTTTCACCCGACCAAATCGAGAAGGAGGATCCGCCGTTGAATGAATGTCGGAAAACTAGGGCGATCGGGATGAACATGAACAGTAGAACCAATACTGCCCAGGCTCCCATTGACAATTTCATGCCGTCGAAACGACGCGATTGCTCAACTCTTTCGTGTCGCACTCGAGCAGTCGTTCGTGCATGCATTGATCGACGAACTGCTTGCGTCACCGGTTGGGCGGCCCGCAGAAGCCAAGGCACAATAAAAACGACCAACGCTCCAACCGTCAGAGCAAGAAGTACAGCGCCGATCATGAGGATCGCCATCGCCGAACCGAGTGGCCAGTTTTGCGCCTGCGAAAACTGCGAGGCAATCATCGAGCCAATCATGTTGCCTTTGGCCCCACCCAACACGGTTGCCGTGACATAGTCACCACACATTGGGATAAACGTCAACAACACTCCGGCCACGATGCCAGGGCCAGCCAAAGGCAACGTCACACCAAAGAATGTGGCAATGCGGCCAGCACCCAAATCTTTGCTCGCTTCGCGCATACGTACATCAATGCGATCAAGGGCCACAAACAAGGGCAAAATCATGAACCCGAGATAGTTGTAAACAATGGCAATTTGCACCGCCATCTGAGTTTCGAGCAGTTGAATCCCGCGGTCGCCCACAATTCCGAGGTCGGACAACCAACGCGAAAACTCACCGTTAGGCGCTAACGGGATTCGCCAAGAAACTGTCCGAATGAGGAATGACGTAAAACTCGGAATAACAACCAGGGCAAGAATTGTGGCACGCCATTTTTCACTGACTTTAAACGCCGCGAAATAAGCAACTGGTAATCCGATCGCCAAACACAGCAACGTTGCCACAATCGCAATACGCAATGTTGATTTGAAGGTCTTAAAGAAAGTCTCATCAAACACTTCTGAATAGTTATCGGTGGTGAGCTTGCCCAAGTCAACCGGCAGAAGCTTTGAGGCGTCTTTGGTGCCAAACGAATAGACAATAATAAAAAGAATTGGGATAACGAAAAACAGCAGGTACCAAATGATCGACGGGATGGCGAGGGCAAACTTAGGCCCTCGCCATCGTCGTCGATCAGAAGAAGTAACCGCTGTGGTCAAGCTTGATCAGGCTCCGGCCTTGGCCTTCATCTTGTTGATGATGTCAACTTGACGATCAATTGCTGACGTGATTTCCTGGGTTGACATAGTTGCCACCTGGGACTCATCAAAGAAGATCATGTCGCCGAATTCGAGATCTGGTGCGAGCTCGGAAATCAAGGTTGGCATTTCTTTCATGCCGGTGTGATAACCGTGATACGCCAAGTCTTGAATTGAGATTTCTGGAATTAGGTCCCAGTTAATCCACGCGTGAGCGGCCTCGGCGTTCGGTGCACCGGCGGCGATGCAATAGTTATCCATCCACAATTCGGTGGTCGGTGTACCGAGGGCCCACTTCCACACGGTCGGGTCTCCGCCTGCTTCGGCGATACGGAAGTACGCCTGACGAGCATCACCATTCCAGGCCATCGACAAGGCGTAGGCACCTTCAGCGATTGCGGTGCTTGGGTAGCTGTCGAACTTCTTGATGTGTTGCGCCAATTCGTCAACCAAGAATGCCTCACAGGCGTCAAGGTCGGCAGCGTCAGTTCCGTTCCAGTCTTTGCCGTTAGCCCAACACCAGGCGCCCCACACGTTCGGGCCAGTGTCGATCACTGAACAGTTGCCACTGGCTTCGTTCATGCATGCATCAAAGAAGTCCTGCCAAGTCACCAAGTCTTTGGTGATGACGGTGCTGTCCCACATGAATCCGGTTGTTCCCCAGTTCTTGCATACTGAATACTCGTTGTTGGGATCCCATGCTTGTGCCAGATAATTCGGATCAACATTGACCATGTTCGGGATCAACGACGTGTCGAACTTCTGAATGAGTCCCTTTTCAATCATCTGTGGGATGTACGGACCAGTCGGAACGACGATGTCGAATCCGCTGTTTCCACCCGAGGTCGCCAACTTGGTGATGAGGTCTTCGTTGCTGTTGAAGTAATCAACCTTCATTGACACACCAATGGCGTCTTCGGCTTGCTCTCCAACCAATAGCGGGTCGTTGTAGTCACCCCAGGTGTACATCGCCAGAGTTCCAGAGGCGGCGTTAATCACACGGCTCCAGTCACCTGATGCCAAAGTTGAACCACTTGGAGGAGTTGTGCTGTCTCCGCCGTCAGTGGCGGGAGCGGAAGAGCCGTCGTCATCGCCGCCACAGGCAGCAACAACGATTGCAAGTCCAGCCGCAGCCGAACCCATTTTGAAGATGGCGCGACGCGTCAACTTCTCATGAAAGTTTTCGGGGGCCAACATCCGCAATTGCGGGATCTTGTCATTGGTGGTCATGTGATTCTCCTTCTATCTTTTGGACTTTGTTGTTTACTTAAATCGTTGAATGAACGCAAAACTCACTCTTCATGGGCCTCGTCATCACCATCAGTCATCACGATGTCTGCTTGGCGCGCCGAGAACAAATACACGTCGTCAGCTGACCAATGGCAAAAGACATTGTCGCCTTGTTGAAAACGGGCTGCATGGGCGCGTGGTGTTAACACCAACAGATCACGCTCTCCTGCGGTCACGACATACTGCAAAACATCGCCAAAGTGAGAAACACCAGCGACTACTCCTGCTGTCACGTTGTGACGATCGGCTGGTTGCTCGGCTGACAAGTTGATGCACTCTGGACGAACTGCCGACAAGGCCGGCTGCCCATTGGGAACATCTTCTTCGGGCCGGCTTGCCACGAACTCAGTTCCGTCATCGGCACGCGTGCCGTGCTCGGTGGCGACGCCGTGCCAAAAGTTGTTGCGCCCAATGAATCCGGCCACGAACGCCGATGACGGATGCTCGTACACAGTTTCTGGTTCGCCAAGTTGCTCAATATGCCCATCGAGCATGATCGCAATACGGTCGCTCATACTCATGGCTTCTTCTTGATCATGGGTCACGAAGATGAAAGTGATGCCAAGGCGACTCTGCAGCAACTTCAGTTCAATCTGCATCTCTTCGCGCAGTTTGCGGTCAAGTGCACCAAGCGGTTCATCAAGCAACAACACACTGGGACGGTTGACGAGGGCGCGAGCCACTGCCACACGCTGTTGTTGACCACCCGACATTTGACGGGGCTTACGCTCGGCCAATTTGCTCATCTGCACCATGTCGAGTGCCTCAGCAACTTTGGCTGCGATCTCTGATTTCGGTACACCCTTTTGCCGCAAACCGTAGGCGACATTCTCGGCAACGGTCATGTGTGGAAACAATGCGTAGTGCTGAAAGACGGTGTTGACGTCACGCTTGTACGGAGGAACACCTTGCACGTACTCGCCGCTAATACGGATAAACCCAGAGTCGGGCTGTTCGAAACCAGCAAGCATTCTCAGGGTTGTGGTCTTGCCACACCCGCTTGGGCCAAGCAACGATAAGAACTCACCGGGCTTCACCAACAGATTGACTGAGTCAACGGCAACCATTGAACCGAACCGCTTTGTTACACCCTCAAGTTCGACTGCACCTCGGTCACCACTCACCTGTCGGGTCCCCCATTCTGACTGATCGACATCG
>JBIKOO010000160.1:0-2904 GCA_044358015.1 Ilumatobacteraceae bacterium | reverse complement strand
CAAGAGCCCAGCTACGCACGTGATCAATTGCTGCATTTGCTGCCGAAGCGGCCGACGATGCACCACGGGCTTCGATGATTGCGGCGCCGCGCTTGGCAACGGTTGGGATGAAAGTTGAGTCAACCCAGGCGTGATCATCGACTGCCTGGTAAGCGTTCTTGCCGCCCACTTCGCAATGGAACAAGTCGGGATACTGAGTCGTTGAGTGGTTGCCCCAGATGGTCATCTTTTTCACATCAGCAACGGTCGAGCCGAGCTTCTGGGCGATCTGACTGACCGCACGGTTGTGGTCGAGACGAGTCATCGCGGTGAAGCGACCTGGATCAAGATCTTTGGCGTTCTGCTGAGCAATCAAGGCGTTGGTGTTGGCGGGGTTACCGACAACGAGCACCTTGATGTCGCGCTTGGCTGAACGTGACAATGCTTCACCTTGCGGCTTGAAAATGCCACCGTTCGCGCTCAAGAGGTCGGCGCGCTCCATACCGGCCTTGCGGGGCATGGCACCCACGAGCAAAGCAACATCGGCGTCACCGAAAGCAACGTCGGCGTCATCGGTGCCAACAATGCCGGCAAGCAATGGGAATGCACAGTCGTCGAGTTCCATCTTCACACCTTCAAGGGCTTTGAGGGCGGGGGTGATTTCAAGAAGCTGCAAGATGACCGGAGTATCGGGTCCGAGCATGGCTCCTGAAGCAATACGGAAAAGGAGGCTGTAACCAATTTGGCCGGCAGCACCGGTCACGGCAACGCGTACGGGGGTTTTGGAAGTCATGGGCTAGATCGTATGTCGCCCGAACCCGAATCCTGAAAATTCAGCGAGAAAATTGAGCGTTATGGGCGTGAAAAGTGCCTAATTTGACACGATTTCGCGCCCAAGGGCTTTCCAGATTTCCTCGGCGTAATAGGTAATGCCTTCGCGTTCGAGATGAATGCCGTCAGCCGTCAAACAATTGCCCGGACACAGAGTCGCAACCAACTGCCAATCGAGCACCGTCACGTTCGGATACGTCGCGGGCAGAGCCCGAATCTTTTCGTTATTCGAATCGGTCCAATCGCGATACGCCTTACTAGTCAACAGGACCACGCGCGGGACTTCACTCAACGCCTGCATCATGGAGTCAAGAGTTTCTTGGCTCATCGGACCGTTTGTCCCCAGGTGCACGACCGCCGCGTCCATTGTCACGCCGAGTTCTTTCAACTGCACGAAAATTTCGGCGCCCATTTTTCCTTGGCGATCTTGGACCGCATCAACAACGACTCCTAAATCGGCTAAGGCCGGTGCCGCACCCTTCATAACTGAATCACCAAGCGCAAACACGTCGTAATGCGGAGGCGCATATGTTGTGGTTGTTGTCGGCGCAGCAGTTGTCGTTGGAGCATCACTTGCTGTTGGCACTGCGGTTGCCTCTGGTACCGATGAGGGTGTCGTTGATGAAGTCAATTCACCAAGCACATCAGTGACAGCGCCCTCCCCGGCATCAAGAGAAGCTTGAACATCGTTGGCCTTGTACTCGGCAGTCACCAAACTGAAGGCCGCAAAAACTGGCAAGGCAATTGAGCACGAAATGATGAGACCAAATGACCCGCGGCGGCGCAATTCACCAGGACCGCTGCGCAGCAAAGCTTGCACCGACTCTTTAAGTCGTCGTTCGCGAATTGGCAACTCAACATAGCGATATGAAAATTCAGTAATTGCCACGGTCACCAACATTGCTGCGATGAATTCATGCGGCTTCAGCGCAATGCCTGTTTCGTGGCGCAACGCTTGAAATACGGGCCAGTGATACAGGTACAAACCATACGATCGTTCGCCGATGGTGCGAAGCACAACATTGCCAAGCACTCGACCTGTGAACGCTTTTTGGTGGGCGACTGCCGAGATCACCATCAATGTCGCTAGACCCGTCAAGAACAGACCCCCACGGAACAACCACGGGTCGGCATGCAAACCATCTTCACCTACGAGGTGAACGATATGAACCTTCCACATCAAGAAACCCAATAAACCCAAGCCAATAATGGCCACTGGATCCATCATCGGACCCTTGCGTTTCATCGGACCACGCAGCAACGCGTATGGTCGCCACACAATTGCGAGC
The DNA here is from genome assembly GCA_044358015.1 of Ilumatobacteraceae bacterium. Lineage (GTDB taxonomy): Bacteria > Actinomycetota > Acidimicrobiia > Acidimicrobiales > Ilumatobacteraceae > Casp-actino8. The sequence goes on along the minus strand of JBIKOO010000160.1, from coordinate 805 downwards.
GCTGCACCGAGCAGCAACCCAGTTGCCCGCGTAGGTGTTGACAAATACAAGAAATCAACCTTGCTGATACAACGATCACCTAATTCCCAAAATGCGTTTGGCGTGGTGGTGCAACTTTCGCCGATGCGACCAGTCGGCATCACAAGAGCCACGAAACCAGCGATGGCCGCCGCGATACCTATAAACCACATCGCGACGCGTGGCAATCGATCGCGACCAGCCCGCAAAATGATCAACATGATGATCGGCCACAACACATAGAACTGCTCTTCAACTGCGAGTGACCACAAATGACGCAACGGTGCAAAGTCATTGGCCGCGGTGTAACCAGCGCCTACCCATACCTGGAACCAGTTCGAACCATAGAGAACGCCGGCAACGACATCACCGCGTAACGCACCTAAAGAGTCACGTTCACGAATTGAGGTCCACATGATGAGCAGAACCAACATCGTGAACAATGCGGGCAATAGTCGTCGCGCCCGACGCGCCCAGAATTCGCGCAAACTAATCGCACCCGTACGTTCTTCTTCAGCGACCAAAAGCAACGTAATGAGATAGCCACTGATGACAAAGAAGACCTCAACACCCAGATAGCCACCAGGCAGCCACTTTGAGTTGGCGTGATAGATGATGACGGCGAGAACTGCCAAAGCACGCAGACCGTCGAGACCGGGTAAATACGGCACTCGACTGATCTGTTGTGATCGAGAGGTCTCAGTAGTCGGGGCCATTAATCCCCAAGTCTGCCGTGAATCAGAGTTGCATTGACTTCACTTCGCAGAACTCTTCTAAACCGAATTTT
>JBIKOO010000159.1:0-2913 GCA_044358015.1 Ilumatobacteraceae bacterium | reverse complement strand
CGACGGCACGGCTTCGGTCATCAAGAGTCACCACAACGTTGGTGGACTTCCCGCCGACATGACTTTGAAGTTGGTGGAACCCTTGCGGTCGTTGTTCAAGGACGAAGTTCGTCGTTTGGGTAGCGAATTGGGTCTGCCCGATGAAATTGTCTGGCGCCAGCCGTTTCCCGGCCCCGGCCTGGGAGTACGAATTATTGGCGAAGTGACACCTGACAAGGTGGCTATTTTGCAAGAAGCCGATGCCATTGTTCGCGAGGAAATCCGCCTGGCGGGCCTTGAACGAGAGATCTGGCAGGCCTTTGCGGTGTTGCCCGATATTCGCTCGGTGGGCGTGATGGGCGACGAACGAACGTATGCCTATCCGATCATCATTAGGGCTGTGACCAGCGACGATGCCATGACCGCCGACTGGGCGCGCTTGCCTTTTGACCTGCTTGAGCGTATGTCAAGTCGCATTATTAGCGAGGTTGATGGGGTTAACCGAGTGGCTTATGACATCACGTCCAAGCCGCCCGGCACCATTGAATGGGAATGAATGGGAATAGGCGAAGACGGCATTTGGGCCTCCCGACTGCAACACATTCGTAATATTCGCTAGCCTGCCAAGGGTCATGTTGAGTCTTCGCCCAAGCCCCCGATTGCGCCGAATGGCTGCTCAGATTTTGGTGAGCGCCATGCTGCTTGGCACCGTTGGCGTTGTGGCCATGGAACGGCCGGTTGCCGCCGACTCGGTTGACGACGCCAAGCGCAAGGTACGCGAGATGACCGACCAGCTTGAGGCCGCCGAGGCCGAAGCCGATCGATTGTCGGAAGAACTTCGAATTGCCGAAGACGACAAACTGCAACTTGAAATTGGGATTGTCGCAACCGAAGCCGAAATTGCCGTGAAGCAAACCGAACTTGGTGGGCTGCAAGTAGAAATGTCCGACTTGGCAGTTGAAGCATTTGTTGGTGGCAGCCGAGGTGGAAGCATCACCGGACTTCTCGCTCCTGGTGGTGGCCCCAACGAATCGGTGCAGAAGCAGTCGCTCACCGAAATTGCTCTCAATGTTGGTTTTGCCACGACCGACCAACTTGATGCGGCAATCACTGATCTGGCGCAGCTCACTGAACAACTGAATAAGCAGAGAAGTAAAGCTGAAGATTTAGCAACAAGCATTGTTGGTCTACAGGAAAAGACCGATAAGGAAATTTCTAAGTACACCAACTTGAAGGCCAAAGCCGAGAAAGAACTCGGAAGTGCACTGGCGGCTGAACGAGCTCGTCGTGCCGCCGCGGCCGCGGCCGCTGCTCGCGCTCAAGCTGCGGCTTTGGTTGCATCGCGCGGTAATGGTGTTCCTAATTCGCCAGGTGAAGCAGCCAAGAAGGTGTTTGATCCTTCGTCAATTCCTTCAACGAGTTCGCGAGCTGCAATCGCAGTTGCTGCAGCGAAGAGCCAAATTGGCGTGCCGTATGTGAAGTACATGTCCAAAGAGGGAGTCGGATTCGACTGTTCAGGATTGACGACATTTGCTTGGCAACGGGCCGGTGTTTCGTTGCCGCACCAGTCGCGTGCGCAGTTTGGTCGCGGGCCGCAGATTCCCACCGAATACATCGAGCCAGGCGATTTGGTGTATTTCCACAATCCCATTAGCCACGTCGGGATATACGTGGGTAACGGAATGATGGTTGATGCTCCGGGTGTTGGCCGAGACGTCCGGTTGACCGCCGTGACCTGGTCCAAAGTCGTCGGTGTGACTCGCCCGGGGTGAGCCTCGGAGCTGCAACACGAACTACGGTTCTGTTCACAAGTAGGTGAACGGAGCAAGTATGGCTGACCAAGCCAATTCACATTCCACGGCTATTCAGGACATTGCTATTCAAGGTATTGACATCGACAAAGTTTCGGCGTGGCTCACTGCAAACATTGATGGTGCACAGGCACCGTTTGCTTTCTCTCTGATTGCTGGCGGCCGTTCAAATCTCACCTACAAAGTCACCGATGCCAACAATGTTGGTTATGTCTTGCGTCGCCCGCCGCTTGGTCATGTGTTGGCGACCGCACACGATATGGCGCGTGAACATCGCATCATTGCTGCAGTTGGTCAGACCAGTGTGCCAGTACCTAAGACACTTGGTGTATGCACCGATGAAAGTGTGAATGGCGCGCCGTTTTATGTGATGGCATTTGTTGAAGGTGAAGTTTTAGACAGTGCTGAAAAAGCCGCAAAGCTTGACCCGTCATTACGTATTGATGCATCAATGAACTTGATTGATGTGTTGGCTGAATTGCATGCAGTAGATGTGGATGCAGTTGGACTTGGCGATCTTGCCAAGCGCGACGGTTACATTGAACGTCAGATCAAACGTTGGAGTACTCAGTGGGAGAACTCAAAGACACGTGAACTGCCAGAGATTGATGAAGTAGTTAGTTTGTTGTCGAGCAAAGTTCCGCAACAACAAGGCGTCGTGATTGCCCATGGTGATTTCCGTTTTGGCAATGTGTTGACCAATGTTCAAAATGGTCGCATTGCTGCAGTACTTGATTGGGAGTTGTGCACGTTGGGTGATCCACTCGCCGATCTTGGTTACATCGGTGTGTATTGGAGCGATGGGCCGTCATCGGCGTTGCGCGCTAATGATCCGACGCCCGCTGGTGGTTTTGCGAAGTATCAAGATCTCGTTGATCGCTATGCAAAAACAACGGGACGCGATGTGAGCGGTGTTGATTACTACGTGGCCTTTTCGTGTTGGCGCCTCGCAGTAATTAGCGAAGGTGTGTATGCGCGCTATTTACATGGTGCAATGGGTAAGCAAGAAGGAATTGACATGAATGCCATGCGCGCTGGTGTTGATGGATTGACAATGCGCGCTCTTGAATCAATACGGAGACTTCTATGAGTAACGATGTTCTTGTTGGCTGGGAAAAGGGAA
>JBIKOO010000158.1:0-2914 GCA_044358015.1 Ilumatobacteraceae bacterium | reverse complement strand
ACTATTGGTCATTCGCTATTTGGTGGGCGGGACCAGCAATCGGGTTTTTCAACCTGATTCCGGTCCTGCCGCTCGACGGCGGAAATGTTGCTGCCGAGATCCTGGACTACTTTTCGCCAGGTCGGGGTCGGAACATGATGATCAAAGCGAGTCCGTTGCTGACCGCAGGAGCATTCATCGCAATGGTCTTTGTTGATGACCTCCGCCCGCTCGCTGCGTTCGCCGCCATTTTGCTGGTTTTACAGTTGCAAACAATGTCGGCATTAGCCGCAACAACGCCCGATCGCCGTTCAGCTGCATTGGAACAGCAACGGCGACTGGCCGCCGAAGCCGAAGACACTGCGTGGAGAACTGGCCGACCAGGCATGTTGCAAAGCCCGCAGGTGATGTCGCCATGGTGGGATGCATATTCGAAGATGCGGGCCGGCCATTCATCAGCAACTTCGTTCATTGTCAACGACTTATTGAATACCGAGTTAGATCGTGCACCGTGGTGGCCGCCACACGCCGCAAGCGATGAACAACTAAAGCCACTCGTCCTTCAACTTCCACGACCGCTTCCCGAACCAACACAGAACACTTCAGAGTTAAGCGCCGCAACCCTGCTCACTGTTTTACGACGAACTCGTCACTATGAAGACGGCGCACGCTATGGGTCGACACTCTTCAAAGTTCATCCGTCATCACATGTTGCCATTGAGACCGCGCGCTGTATCGCAATGCTTGGCCATCACGACACTGCGGCCCAATGGCTCACTGTTGCTGGGCGAGTTGACAATCAACACGCTCAACTTCTTCATGCGGTCGAAAACTACGCCGAATTACAAGCGTTACGCGGGCGTACCGATATTGAAGAACTTGTGATTCAACTCAGGAATGAGCAACTTTCATAACGACGTCATAACGACGTCATCAAGTCGTCGCGGCACCGACAACGACACCAAGTTCGACTGCACGTCCGACATACGCAAGAGCGCAGTCAGGTGCCACCGATGTGAATTCGCCAACAGTTTCTCCGTTAACGATGACCGCATCGCCGGGCTTCGCATTGTCAACAATTGAGCCGGTCAATAAACGTAAATTCTTCGGAGCAGTTGAACCTCGACTGTCCATGCGCTCAACAAGCTCCTGGCCGGGGTAACAACCTTTGGTAAAGCTGACTGCGATCGGGACGACACCCGTTGCGGCGGGCAAAGTTTCACCCGCAATGATTTCACTACCCATTGCCGGCCAACTTGAGCGGATACGAAGTGCATCAAATTCTTCGGTCGATACGTGGACGAATTGCGAAACCACTGAGCCGTCAATTGTTGACAGTGGAGCATCAACAATTGCGCCACTTCCCCATTGCGACACTGCAAATCCGGCTTGCTTAATTGCTGAGCCATCACGACTGCGCAAACACAAATACTTTTGGGTTGAAACGACAATGTCGGCCTTTACTCTGATCTTGAAACGATTCAAACGAGCCAGCAATTGCTCACCCAAATCTGCAACATTTTCCGTGTCAAGTGCAAATGTCTCTTCTTCGGTCCGAGTCACACGCACCAAAGCAATGACTTTGCCCATGGGCTCAAGCACGAACGAATAGCGCGATTCCCCAACGGACAGCGCGGCGATGTCATTGCTCAACTGCGAGTGCAAGTACTTGCCGGCATCGGCACCTGTCACCGAGAAGACTAAATGTTCAATTTCACAGGCAATGATGTTGTTACTCATGGTGTTGCTCACGCTTTCGTTCCGCCGTCAAGGCGACGCTTCGTCATTCGACGAGCAGCAGGAATTGCCGCTAATAATCCGGCCGCCTTGTTACGGCATTCAAGATCTTCATCATCGGGTTCGCTGTCGGCAACGATTCCGGCACCAGCTTGCAAGTAGGCCGCCGATTCACCAATAAACATTGTGCGAATGGCGATAGCAGTGTCAAGGTTTCCACTGAAGTCGACGTACCCGACAACTCCGGCGTACGGACCGCGCTTCACCGGTTCAAGTTCGTCAATGATCTCCATGGCGCGCACTTTTGGTGCCCCGCTTACTGTGCCCGCAGGAAGAGTGGCGCGCAAAACATCAATCGCAGTTTTGCCAGGCACGAGCGCTCCACTCACCTGAGATGTGAGGTGCATGACATGGCTGTACTTCTCAAGGGTCATCAACTCGTCAACGACGACAGTGCCAAACGACGACACTCGACCTACGTCGTTGCGGGCAAGGTCAACCAACATCACGTGTTCGGCGACTTCTTTGGGATTTTCGCGAAGTTCGGCGGCAAGTCGTCGATCGTGTTCGTCGTTCGTACCGCGCTTGCGCGTACCAGCGATGGGACGACTAATCACTCGCCCACTCAGCAACTGAACCATTGGCTCGGGCGAACTACCCACAATGGTGACACCAGGATGACGCAAGAAGTACATGTACGGACTTGGGTTGACCTGACGGAGCACGCGGTACATATCAAACGGATCGGCTTCTAATTGCAATTCGTAACGCTGCGATAACACAACTTGAAAGATGTCTCCGGCGCGAATGTATTCTTTCGCAACTTCGACGGCGCGCTGATATGCGCCATTGGGCATTGACGATGTAGCAACCGGAAGAACATCATCTCGTTGCGGTGGTTCAACTGGCGTATACGGCAACGGTCGCGCGAGTTCGTCAACAGCTTGCAGAGCACGCTCAGATGCCTCGTCGTATAAACGATTCAATTCATCGGTGGTGAAAGTCTGCGAGTTTTGACCAACAACAGGAACGCTTTCAATGAGATACACCCGTTGACGCCAGTGGTCGAATGCGGCCAGTGAACCAATCACACTCATCACGCCGTCGGGCATATGCCGATCGTCGTGAGGGACATTGGGCAATGACTCAACTTCGCGTACAACGTCATAGCCAAGAAAGCCCATGACTCCACCTTGTA
>JBIKOO010000157.1:0-2932 GCA_044358015.1 Ilumatobacteraceae bacterium | reverse complement strand
CGCGCATATTGCGATGGGTGCCAACACCAACACTGGCAAAATCCTCATTGACATTTCTTCTGCCGGTGGCTGACAAAACACAAGATTCGGCGTCGCTCGCGCATCATCGCGGGCTAGATGGTTTACGCGGTGTCGCGGTCATCTTGGTCATCATTTTTCACTCGGGACTTAATTGGTTGCCCGGTGGTTTTTTGGGAGTGTCCGTATTCTTCACGCTTTCGGGATTCCTGATTACATCGCTGCTGATCAATGAATGCGAAAATACTGGACGAATTGATCTCAAGGCGTTTTGGGGTCGCCGTTTGCGGCGTTTGGCTCCAGCGTCGTTAGTGGTCATCGCTGCCGTTATCGGTTTGGCGAGTTGGTTAAGTACGAGCATTGAGGCTCATCGCATTAAAGGCGACGCAATCTCGGCTGTGTTGTATTTCAGTAACTGGCGCTTTATTTATTCGGGACTTTCATACGGCGAACTTTTCGCTTCGCCGAGCCCCTTGCAACATTTGTGGTCTTTGTCAATCGAAGAACAGTTGTATGTCATCGTCCCTGTTGTGGTGGCTGGCTTATTTTCTTTAGGTTTGCGGCGACGGGCTATTGGCTATGTATTTCTACTTGCTGTCGCTGGTTCAACGATCGCGACCATGTTTACGAATAGTCACGAACTGATTTACTACGGGACACACACTCGAGCTGCTGAACTTTTGCTTGGCGCAGCGTTGGCTTGTTTGTTTGGTCAGAAGATTGAACGACTGGCTCGCCAAAAGGCAAAGCCTTGGTCAACTATGTACGTTCTGCCTTTGATCGGATTAGTTACGCTGGCGCGATTTTCTTCAGTTGATTCGCCGTGGGTGTACTCGGGTGCTTTGACTTTGTTCGCTGGCTTATCGGTGGTGTGTTTGCTGGCCTCGATACAAGCAGGGCCAGTGAGATCGTCTTTGTCGTGGTCTCCGTTGGTGCGTGTGGGTGAGGTGAGTTACGGCTTGTATCTCATTCATTGGCCCGTCATTGTGTGGCTGAATTCTGATCGTGTTGAACTGAATGCGACCGCACTTTTCGGTGTCCAGGTTGCTGTCACAGTGATTTTGACATTGGTGAGTTATTGGCTGATTGAACAACCGATTCGTCAACGGAAAATTCTGCGTTCTTTTCCGTTGGCCAGCGGGTCATTCGGGGTGGCAGTTGTCGGGGTGGTAGTTCTGGCCAGTGCAGTGCTCGCTTCGGCCGAATCACAAGTTGACACATCTCCCAAAGTATTGGTGACGCTCGCTCCGACGACCACCCCTGTCATTCCTTCTTCAACAATTGCTGATGAATCCGACGTTCCTACTCGAGTTGATCGCACAGGACCACTTTCTATTCTGGTAATCGGAGATTCAACGGCTGAAAACATCGCCACTGCTTTAGCGAATGCCGCTGATGGAAATTTCGCTTTGATATCTGGTGGCGTTTTGGGTTGTCCATTGCTGAAAGTCGCGTATGTTCGCGACCGAGAAGATTCACAACAAGACGTGTCGTACTGCCCAGATAATGAGCAGTTAGTGCAAGATCATGTTTCTGATGTTGACGCCATTGTGATCGTGGCGGGTGTCGCCAACCAATGGGCTTACAAATATGCCGGTTCTGAATTATGGATTGAACCTGAGTCAGATCAATATGCGGCCGACCTCAATGCGTTTCTTGAAAACGTGGAAGAGATTGTGGCCCCTCAGGGTTTGCCGATTTTGGTTTTTGAAACTCCACCAGTTCGAGATAACCCCAAAATACTTGGTGATGATATTGCGGCACTCTTGCGCTGGGCTGAAGTGATTCAACAGTGGGATGCAGATTGGTATTCCGTAAAGATGATCCCCTATGCCGATGCGTTGAGTGACCCAAACTCTGATGAAGGAAAAGTTGAGCGACCAGACGGCGTTCATCTTGCGGAGGACTTCGGCGAAGAACTTGCGCGGGTGATTTTGATTCCGCGATTGCGCGATAAATACTTTGATGCTTTAGATGAGATGAATCAAACACGGTGTCGATCAGTGGTTGATATGACTCTTGATTTAGATCTGTGCCGAGTGAGCCAGTAGCAACTAAGAATTAGGCGACTTCTACTTTGCGGGTGTGCCAGCCCGTTGCGCCGTCGGGGGCGACGCTCGTGACTACATCGGTTTGTGTGTATCCACTCTTGTCAGTTGCTCGAACCTGAATGGTGTGTTTGCCACTCGTTGCCATCCAGTCGTAAGTCCAGAGCCGCCACGCATCATCGGTGAGGTCATCTGATAATTCGGTGGTGTTCCACTCGCCGTCATCAATGCGTACTTCAACCTTTTCGATGCCGGTATGTTGCGCCCAGGCAACCCCAGCGATCTTATTGGGGCCTGCTTGCAGTTCTTGTTTCTTGCGGGGTACGTCAATGCGTGACTGGGTTTTAATTGGAGCATCGCGAGCCCAACCCAACGGGATCCAATAGCCCATCGCATCAGACCATTTATTGATGACGATTTCTTTCAGCCATTTCGTCGCCGAAACATAGCCATAAATTCCTGGCACAATCAGGCGGGCCGGAAAGCCATGTTCGAGGGGCAGTGGTTCGCCATTCATGCCGATTGCCAACATCGCGTCTCGTCCGTCAAGTGCCACCTCGAGGGGGAACCCGCACGTCCAGCCATCAATGCTGCGGCTAAAAACTTGTTCGGCGTCTCTGTTGACACCAGCTCGCTCAAGAAGGTCTTTGAGAAGCACTCCTTGCCACACTGCATTGCCGATGTACGGCCCACCAATTTCGTTAGAGACACAGCAAATGGTGATCGTGCGTTCAATCTGTGGCATGTCAAGAATGTCTTGATACGACAACACAATTTCGTTGTCGACCATGCCATGAATGCGGAGCTGCCAGGTATCAAGATCGACATTTGGAAAAGATAACGCAGTGTCAATGCGGTAGAAGTCG
>JBIKOO010000156.1:0-2935 GCA_044358015.1 Ilumatobacteraceae bacterium | reverse complement strand
CGTCTGATTTCACTTGGCGACCAGTCATCACAATTTCTTTGGCGCGACTTGATCCGACCAAACGCGGCAAACGTTGGGTTCCGCCGCCGCCAGGAATAATGCCCAGCAAAACTTCGGGTTGACCAAAGACTGCTTTTACTCCAGCAATGCGGTAGTCGCAGGCCATGGAAAGTTCGCAGCCACCTCCGAGCGCGTAACCACTCACAGCGGCAATGACAAAACGAGGAATCGCGGCGACGGCGTCGAGTGCACTATGAAATCCGAGTCCGATGCGATCGCCTTCAGCGGTTCCGCCAAATTCACTGATGTCGGCACCAGCAGCAAAAATCCGCTCGCCCCCAGTGATGACGACGGCGCCTGGTGGATTGGCGGTGAGGTCGAGAGCAATCTCTTTGATGCGGGCCAACATGGCTTGGCTCAGTGCGTTGACCTTGGGATTATTGAGAGTGACGACGGCAACCCCATCAGGGCGACGCTCAAGCAGAACGAGATCTTCCATATCCGCCCACCGTACCGCCCCCACCCATTGGGCGCGAAACCACCCCGAAAACGGTGGTCAGATTCCCCAACTAGGCGCCGACGGCCTTGAGCATTTCATCTGCAGCGCTCCAAGGGTCAAGCGAGCGTGCGATGACTCCGTCTTGCAACTGATCCCAACGGTCGCCCGTACAAATTTCGCGAGCCTTTTGTTCGAGACGACGGGCCACGATTTCGCGCAACTCTTCGCGCAACCGAAAGCGACGGCGACGATCGAGTTCGCCAGAGCTACTGATATGCGCACGGTGTTGCTGAACAACATCCCACAACGCTGGAACACCTTCGCCCGTTGAACCAATGGTTGGCACAATCGGTGGACGCCATGCTTCGTGCGGAAGATCAGACAGATCAAGCATCTGCTCAAGGTCGCGGCGAGTTTCGTCAACACCTTTGCGATCGGCCTTGTTAATCACGAACACGTCGGCGATCTCCATGAGACCAGCCTTGTTGGCCTGCACCGAGTCTCCCCAGCCTGGGTTGACCACAACAACAGTCGTGTCGGCTTTGCCAGCAATTTCAACTTCAACTTGGCCAACGCCCACAGTTTCAACCAAAACCCATAAGCGACCAATCGCGTCGAGCAAACGAATTGCTTCAGGTGCCGCCAACGACAAGCCCCCTAAGTGACCGCGAGTTGCCATCGAACGAATAAACACGCCACGGTCGGTGGCATGGTCTTGCATACGGACACGGTCGCCCAAGATTGCGCCACCAGTGAATGGTGACGACGGGTCGATGGCCAACACTGCAACTTCAAGATCCATCTTGCGCAGGTGACCAATGATCGACGACGTGAGTGTGCTCTTGCCGGCACCGGGCGCACCAGTGAGACCAACGGTGTAACTATGTCCACCAAGTGGATACGACAAACGACCGACGGTGCGTGCATCGTCTCCGCCTTGTTCGATCATCGACAACAAACGAGCTAATGAACTGCGGTCACCTTCAAGTGCTGACGCAAAAAGAGTTTCGGGATTGCGATCGCGACGACTCATACGTTCACGACCTCGGTGACACCATCGACACGATCTCGCATAATGCGCTCGATACCTTGCTTCAAAGTTTGAGTCGAAGCAGGGCAGGTTCCACATGCACCAACCAAAGTGACAGTCACGATTCCGGTGACTTCATCAACTTCTTTCAACTCAATATCTCCACCATCGGCCTGCAAGGCCGGGCGAATAACTTCGATGGTCTCTTCGACCTGTTCGCGCATGGTTGTTGTCACGGTGATACCTAAGAATCCTTTGAACTTGTTCCCTTGATCGTAGAGTGGGAACCACCGAGAACCTCTGTCAAGAGGCGCAGTTCACGAAGGCTTTTCTATGACCGCATTAATCATCGCAATACTGGCCCATCAGGGTGGCTGGGATGAGATTTTGTTGGTCGCAGGCCCGATTGCCGTGATTGTTGGGCTCTTAGCCATCGTCAAAAAGCGACTTGATCGCTCTGTTGCTCTACGAAACAGCCAAGTCGACCCGCTCGACCAAGGCGCCGAGCGCAACTAAACGCCCCACCAGGTTGTCGTAACCGCGATCGATGTGTTCGATCCCCGAGATGACTGTTCGTCCCTCGGCCGCCAAACCAGCCACCACCAGTGCCGCACCAGCACGAATATCGGGTGCTACTACTGCTGCTCCACGCAGACGCTCAACGCCACGCACAATGGCATGGTGTCCGTCGGTGCGAATATCGGCACCCAACTTAGATAGTTCTTCGACATAACGAAAACGACCGGGATACAGATTCTCGGTCACGATGCCTGAACCTTCAGCAACTGCAAGCATGGTCACTAACAACGGTTTGTAATCGGTGGCCAGGCCCGGATACGGCAACGTCTGAATATCAACGGCGCGCATGCGACCCTCAGACACAATGCGAACTCCCCCAGGAACAGCCGTGATGTCGAGACCCATGTCGTTCATCCGACTCAAGAGCACTTGCATGTCATGGGCTCGCGCTCCACGCACAACCACATCGCCGCCAGCAACAGCAGTAGCAGCAAGATATGTAGCTGCTTGAATGCGATCGGGCACGACGGCATGTTGCACTGGCTTCAACGAACCACGTTCAACACCAACAATCGTCAATGTTGATGAACCAATACCCGAAATTTGCGCGCCCATTTCGACCAACAGGTCACACAAGTCGGCAACTTCAGGTTCACGTGCAGCGTTCTCAATGATCGTTTCGCCAGTGGCATGCACTGCAGCCGTCACAATGTTTTCAGTTGCGCCAACCGACGGAAAATCGAAAGTGATGTGCGCTCCATGCAAGTTGTCGGCACGAGCTTCGATGTTGCCGTTCGACAAATCAAATTCGGCGCCCATCGCGGTGAGTCCGGCAATGTGCATGTCAATGGGCCGAGTACCGAAGTCATCGCCGCCTGGCATATCGA
>JBIKOO010000205.1:0-2938 GCA_044358015.1 Ilumatobacteraceae bacterium | reverse complement strand
AGTACTGCCAAACCAGGAATAATCCACAACGAGGCAACCGAGAATCCGGTTGCTCGAGCGCGTGGTGGAATCGCCAAAGACAGTCCCGCAAAAGTTGCTGGTCCGAGCATGGCGAGTGACGCCGAGATCAAACAGTTGACCGCGACCGCAATGTAGATATTTGGTGCGAGTGCAAAAGCGGCCGACAAGAACGCCGCAGCGATTGAAACATACGCTCCCACTTTGGTGAGCCCGGCGATGTTGCCCGCAAATTTCTTACTGAGCCAGCGCGCACCAACCACTAATCCCACTAATTGGAAAGGTTCGGAGATTGCCGCAGCGATTCCGCGAGCTCTTTCATCGAGCCCGAATTCTTGTTCGTAGAGCAACGATGCGAGTGTCACAAATCCGATGAAGCCCGTTGCCAAAAACGGCAAGCTATACCAAATCCTTTTCAGTGACTGCACCTTTTGCACGGTTCGCCAGCTCTCAGAAAAGGAAGGCGATTCTTCTTCAGTGTTGGCAACCTCGTCGGTCGCCCCCATCGCCTTTCGTTCCCACATACCGCGAATCGGTTCGCGCAATTTCACGGCTAACACCGCAAAGATCACCGTCGGGATCATGAAGATCAAAAATGGTGTCCGCCAACCGAAATAGTAAGCCAAGAATCCTGCACTAATCGGACCAACAAACGCGCCGACTGCGTTGGCCGCACGATGAAACGAAAAAACCTTGGCCCGCACTTCGATGGGGTAATAGTCAGAGAGCAGTGAATTGTGCGTTGGATCAATCACTGCTTTACCAAGCGATGAACCACTGCGCGCAATCGTCAACATGATGACGCCCACCGCCATCCCAGTCATCCCCGAAAAAACACCCCACACCAACGCGCCAATGACGGCAAGAGGAATTCTCTTTGAACGGTCTGCCATTTGCGCAATTGGAACTTGTAACGCCAAAGCGGCGACACTCGACAAGGCGACGATGGCCAACATCGTGCTGAGATCAAGATTGAAGTGATCGCGAATCTCGGGTAACAAAATTCCGAAGGCAGCGCGATCTAACTCGTCTACTGCATTGAGTCCAAACAAAACGAGAATTGGATAAATCGCCTCGCCACCACAAATCTCACGGAGAGACGCAATGGGATGGCGAATACTCCACCAAACGCTGTGTGATTCGCTCATGACACACCATTCTTTTGTTTCGAGGCTTCATGCTTGATTGCGTGTCGTTTCGCAATACGTTGCGACAGTTCATCGCGCACCCGAATCACTAGCGCCCCGAGCCCACCTGGCAGTGCCAACAAGACAAACAAAACTCCGACTGCCGTTGACAAGAAACGCCACTCATCGGCGGTGACAAACCACTGCATGCCCCGCAGGTAGGCCGCTCCGAGCACCGCACCAAACAACGAACCAAGTCCGCCGACAATTGATGCAGTAAACACTTCCAAGCTGCCGCCGACGTAATAACTACGAATATCAAAGCTGTAATTCAAATGTGTGTATAACGCACCAGCAACACCCGCAACTGCGCCAGAGATCGTGAAGGCAGTTAACTTGACCCAAATCACCGGAATCGCGTACGACTGCGCAGCCTTTTCATTATCACGCAAAGCCAAGATGGCCCGCCCAGTACGACTATGACGGATACCTCGAACTGCGACGAACACAATTGCCAAGACGATCAGTGTGTACACATAAAAACGGGTTGGTGTATCAATATTGATTCGACCAAATAATGGAAGTCGCTTGATTCGGCTGTCGGGAATCCACGAAAAGAAGCGACCATTTAACAACCATTCCGTGACGCTTAATGCGAAAACCAAGGTGACCACTGCCAGATATAAACCACGAAGTCGTAATGCTGGCAATCCCACGATGAAGGCAGCAATTCCTCCAGCAATTGCCGCAATGATGACGGACAGGGACAGATCAATATTCCATTCAGATGTGCACTTGGCACTGACGGCCGCACCAATCGCCACGAAACCAACTTGTCCCAACGAAATTTGACCGGCCCATCCAGTCAGCACAACCAGCGAAACACCAATAATGCTGTAAATGAAAATCGCTGACACTTTGATCACTTGATCGGTGCGCAAGAAAAGTGGTATCGCAACCACCGCTGCACCAATGAGCGCGAACGTTCCCCAGCGCATCAACCGCACGAGTGGAAGCTTGGCAATTTCTCGAGGCAACGCGCGGACTTCATCGGCCAATCGCCACGATGCGGTCGTATCTTGATCAAGCCGAGTTGAACCTCGTCGTTGCAGCAGAAGCGCAGCCATTACTGCCACACCAACAAACGGTGCAACCAACAGTGGACTATCAGCATTCCACTGAATGCCATATTCCAAAATTCCGAGCGCCACTGCGGCAACGGCGATGGTTGGAAGGTTGCGTAAGCGACCAATGACCAGTGCCGCGAGCGCCAAAACCAAATTCGAAATAGACAATGCCCCACCGATAGGCACACCCAAAATTCCGGCGCGCAAGAACAAAGCAAGGAATGACAACACCGATGCCAACATCCAGACAACGGTCGACAACCAACCAACTGGAATACCAAGAAGCGCAGCTCGATCACTACGTTCGGCTGCAGCGCGCACCGCGGTTCCGAGAGTCGTCTTTGATAAGAACAAACCGACAGCAATCATTGCCAACGGAGCAACAATAAGTGCAATGAGATCATTGGCGTTCAGAATGAATGTTCCGATCGTCAACTTCCAGTCGATCGGTGGATTAATTCGCTGAGAGGCCGCAACCTCGCCCCACATTCTTGGAACAAGCAATGCGAGCACAGTCAGCAATTGAGTGATGCCCAGAGTTGCGACGGTCAAGACCAGTCGCGGCGAACGTACAAATCGACGCACAATGGCTAACTCAACGATCGCTCCAAGAACTAACGCCCCCGCCAGACCGACGCCAAAGCCAAAGAGATACGGCAGTCCGTT
>JBIKOO010000154.1:0-2940 GCA_044358015.1 Ilumatobacteraceae bacterium | reverse complement strand
CAAATCTGCACCAGAATCACAATGAAATGTGACGGGTCTTGGAATCGTTGCACGTGACTCGTTACTGACATACTTTCGGGCTATGACTCGTAAGTACATCACTGCTCTTATCGTTGCTCCGATCATCGTTTTCATCACGGCCTGTTCTGGTGGTACCGATGACGAGACAACCGTTCCAGATGCCAGCACGACAGTTGTCGGTGAAGAGACTTCTGAGCACCTGTACGAAGCAACGATTCGTCGAACAAGCGATGGAGTTCCCCACATTGTTGCCGCCGATCTTCCGGGCGTCTTTTTCGGGCAGGGCTATGCGAGCGCCGAAGATCATGCATGCTCGTTGGCCGATCAATTGTTGAAGATCACGAGCACGCGCTCGGCATTCCTGGGCGCCGGATCTGGTGATGCCAATATCAACAGTGACTTTGCGTGGAAATCAATCGGGATTAACGAATTAGCACGTGAGGACTATCCGAAAGTCTCAACCGATATCACGGACCAGTTTGAGGCCTTTGCGGCTGGATGGAATGCATACATTAAAGAAGTAGGTATCGATGGTCTTACTGGTTGGTGCAGTGGCGCCGAGTGGGTTCGACCCGTCACTGGTGAAGATGTGTATGCGTATGCACGTTCAATCGCTCTTAATGCATCAAGTTCACGTCTAGCTGGGTATATCGCATCAGCCGTTCCGCCTAGCAACGCTGAAGTGCAGCCAGCAAACAATGAAACTCCTGCTTTGGCTGCTACTCCAATGGCGAGTAATGGTTGGGCAGTCGGTCGCGACGCTGTTGAGGGCGGTCAGGGCGGAGTCCTAGTTGCGAACCCGCACTTCCCATGGGAAGGTGAACTTCGTTTTTGGGAAGTGCACCTCACTGTGCCGGGCGAACTTGATATCTACGGAGCCAACCTCACCGGAGTTCCTGGAATCGGAATCGGATTCACCGAAAATTTCGCATGGACCCACACGGTTTCTGCGGGCAGTCGTTTCACGGCGTACACATTGACTCTTGACCCGGCAAGTCCGACGTCATACCTAGTTGATGGTGCGCCAGTTGAGATGACATCGCAGGACTTCACGGTTGATGTACTCGGTGAGGATGGCACAACGACGACAATGAATCGCACTCTCTGGTTTAGCGAGTACGGTCCAATTCTTGATTTTCCCGGAGTTGGCTGGAGTAATTCACTGGTCACGACGTATCGCGACGCGAATATCAATAACGATGAGTTCATTGAGCAGTACTCGGCGATGGGTCGCGCTCAGTCACTTGATGAATTCATTGAGGCGCACGAGACCTACCAAGGTGTGCCGTTGTTTAACACCATTGCAGTGAGTAATGATGGGCGTGCCTGGTACGGAGATATCTCGGCAACACCGAATCTCACGGCCGAAGCTGAAGCTGATTACATGGCACAAGTTGCTGCCGGGGGAATCGCGGCAATCGGTCGTCAAAGTGGCGCAATTGTTTTGGATGGTTCGAAGAGTTCAAACCGTTGGGAAGAACAAGAAGGCTCTCGCGATCCGGGACTGGTCCCATGGAGCGAACTCCCGATGACCGAGCGAACCGACTACGTCTTTAATGCCAACGACAGTTTCTGGCTGGCAAATGCTTCAGAAACGTTGCAAGGCAAGTACTCGGTTTTGCATGGTGAGCAGAACACAGTGCGTTCGGTTCGCACACTTGAAAACGCCCGCATTCTTTCGGAAAAATCGCAGTTTTCTGGCGCCGATGGATTGTTCTCGGGCGAAGAACTTCGTGACGCGTCAATCGCAAATACGAGTTATCCCGGAGTGCAATTGGCTGACGGAATCGCTGAGCGTTGCTCAAGTGTTCCGAATGTGACGATTCCAGAGATTGCCAGTAGCGCAGGCGACGTAATTGTCGCCTCCTCAAGTATGGATATCAGTGCGGCCTGTCAAGTACTTGCCGATTGGGGTCAAACATTTGATCTTGATGATGCAGGTGCTCCGTTGTTCCGTGAACTACTGGGTCGTATCTCAGCCTTAAATGCTTGGCCGCAAGTGTGGGCCGTCCCGTTTGATGTGGCCGACCCCGCAAATACGCCCCGTGGTTTGGCTACTGCTCCGGCAACGGGCGACGACCCAGTGCTCGTGGCACTCGGCCAAGCGGTGAAGGTTCTTGAGTTGGGTGGCCGCACACCAGATGCCACATTGCGTGACACGCAGTTTGCGCCGCGTGCGTCGACGCGAATGCCGGTTCCGGGTGGACTCGGTAGCGACGGTGTCACCAACGTTGTGAGTTGGGGTGGATTAGGTTCATCGACTGAAGTCGTGCCGAGTCGCGGTGACCGAGTTGCTCCCGGAACCACATTGACCGAAGACGGTTATCCCATTAACTATGGAACAAGCTTCTTGATGACCGTTGATTACACGCAAGGTGCACCACGAGCTTGGGCTTTCTTGACCTATTCAAATACGGGAGACCGCAAGTCGCCGCTCTTTGATGCGCAGTTGCAGCGATTTAGCGAAAAGAATTGGCGCGATGTTTTGTTCACCGAAGAACAAATCAACGCCGACTCGGGTCTCACCGAAAAAGTCATCTTCAAGGACTAAATCCCTCTGTGCTTCTGGTGCAGATTTGTTGTGGATTCCGCTTCAAATCTGCACCAGAAGCACAATGAAATGTGCTTTTTTTACGAGTCGGGTTGGCCGTCAAACACTAATTTGAGCGTCAACTCGGGTTCATCTTTTTCGAGTCGTTGCAATCGGTACTTGTTTTCAAACAGCGCAACCATTTCGTTATCGCTGCGATACAGAATTCGAATTCCACCTATTTGGCGCAAGCGATCAGCACTTGCCTTATCGGTGATACGCATTGCTTGATACGGCGACGAAATGATTTCAGTCGGTGCACTGAACTCGCTCGACAATCGGTAGGCGAATACTTCAAACTGCAAAACACCAACGGCAGCAAGCACTGG
>JBIKOO010000155.1:0-2940 GCA_044358015.1 Ilumatobacteraceae bacterium | reverse complement strand
TTCTGGTGCAGGATTGTTGCGTTTTCCGCAACGATTCTGCACCAGAACAACGGGATTAGATCAGTGCTGTTCAACCACCGACTTCGCCCCGCCTTTGCTATCGGATAATCAGTTCTCTGGTTTCGGGATCTAGTTTGAGTTTCCACCCACCTTCGTGGGCGGCGTGGTGATGCCTCGAACACAGTGGGACCATGTTGTTGAGATCGGTCGCACCACCATTTTCCCAGTATTCGATGTGGTGGATTTTGCAGTGATCAAATATCACTTCACAGTCCGGGATTGCACACATTGGATGTATTGCTTCGAGTGCTCGTCGTTGATGCACGGTCGCTAACCGTTTTGATCGGCCGACATCGATCGGAACTGATCGTCTCACTAATTCTGTACCGTGTTGTCGGTTTGTCGGGACGCTCGTCGCTGGCTCGTGGCTGACTCACTGACGTCGCCCACACGGCCTTGTCCCAAATCAAGTGTCTGGCGTGGGCTCAGTCAACGTTCATCACCCACGACCAGCTGCGCATCCCAACATCAATTCACCACCATCACCAGACTCGTGAGACGACGTTTTCTCTATTCGTTGGGATGGCCGGTTCTTTACGACGCTGGGTGTGGGGCGCAGCCTGTCGTCGGTCGACAACATCGGATGCCTGCACAACCGACTCACTAACAACCGATTCGGCGGTATCCGGTTGGAGAGCGATGAGCAGGCGACGAGCCTCACACCAACATCGATGAACCAGACATCACGATCGTTTCGCGCTTTTGGCGCTCAAAAGTGGAGAGGCCATCGTCGGTGACGACTGATTTGGCGGTCTCGGTGACCAAGTGGCTGAATTCGGAAGCAGTCATAGTGGTCGACGCCTCAACCAGTTCCGGAAGATGAGCCATGAATGCTTCTCGTTCAGCACCAGCGATCTTCAAACCACGACCCAACGCGTCGACATGAGCAGCAGTCGTATCGCCAGCGGCTAACACTGAAGCCATTTCGGGTGCGGCTTCAGTGACGAGGCCACGTGAAACAACTTCGCGAGCTTCACGCGACGTGAGACCACCATGGGCGACAAGTTCACGCTCAGGAATCACGAAGGTCGGTGTGACTGGGTCGTGCATCAACGAAATCATGCGAGCGTTGGCTTCAAGCATTTGTGCGTCAAGTTTGGCTTGACGCACTCGAAGATTGGCCATGAAGGTGCGTAGTTCAGCGATATTCATTTCGCTGATCACGACAGCTTTGTGACCTAATGCTGGTCCACTCCACTCGAACAGAAACTTCAAAAAAACCCCATTTTCATTGACTATTTAGAGACTTTTACGCTACGAACGTATGTTCTAAAGATACAAGAAGGGTGTTATAAAGTCAACGCAGCAAACAACAAATTTCAAAATTATTTTGATTCTCAACCGAGAAGATACAAACTCACAAGGCTTTTTCAAGAATGTCGAGCATGCGATCAATATGTGAGTCTTCAATCACAAATGGAGGTGCTATCAGAATTGCATCAGTCACCGGAGCACCACTTCCTGCGGGATAAACCCATAACCCAAGATCGAGAGCTTTCATCACAACCTCGGTTGATGAACCTCCATCGAGTTGCATACCGAGCATGAGTCCGCGACCACGAATTTCGGTAATGCGCGGATGCGAATCAAAACGATCGTGCAATGCGTGCTTCAAACGATCACCCATCACGGCTGCCCGTTCAACCAAGTTCTCGCGCTCAAGAATGTTCAGGACAGCAACTGCACCTGCACAACTTGAATCGTGGCCCGAATACGTAAAGAACATCACGGTTTTGCCCGCCGCAGTAATGGGGTCAACAACAGCATCACTCGCCGACACAACCGAGATCGGCACATACCCTCCCCCAAGACCCTTGCCTGCAACCAAGATGTCAGGGGTCAGTCCAGGTGTGTGCGGCGTTCCCCAATCGTCATGTTCGAATCCCCAACGTTTGCCGGTGCGACCGAAACCAGTCATGACTTCATCAATAATCGTTAGCACTCCGTAATGACGACACACTTCGGCGATGCGCGCCCAGTAATCGGGTGGAGCGACAAGTGCACCTGCTGCCGCACCAATGACTGGTTCGGCAATGAACGCGGACACCGTCTCTGGGCCAGCCGCTTCGATGGCACCGGCTAGCGCATCGGCGTCGTTCCACGGAACCTTGGGCCATTCGCTGAGCAACGGTTCGTATCCAGCGCGTCGCGTGTTGTGTCCGCCCGCCGACAGTGTGGCCAATGTTGAGCCGTGGTAACTGGGCTGACGACCAATCACTTTGTAACGCTGCGATTGACCGTTAGCTAGGTGGTGATAGCGCGCCAATCGAATTGCGGTGTCGTTAGCTTCGCTTCCGCCGCCTGCCAAGAACACATGGTTGAAACCGGTCGGCAACCATTTGTCGACAAGTAGATCAGCAAGTTCGAGTCGGGCCGGCGTTGTCCACGTGGGCAACACGTAATCGCATTGACTCATCGCCTTTGCAACCGCATCAACTACTTCTTGGCGACCATGACCAATGTTGTTCACAACCGCTCCGGCTGCACCGTCGATAATGCGTTGACCCGTTGACGTAATGAGTTCGCACCCTTCGGTACGCACAATGGTTGGACCGGGATATTGAGCGGTGAACTGATAACGATCGTGTGCCGAGGCCATAGGTACATGTTGTCAGGTATGCGTCGCTCGACGTGCCTCTGAACTATTCGGGGCTGTCAATGGGGATGACTTGGAAGTGCACGTTGCTATCGATGGCCCCAAGTTTTTGTTCGAGTTGACGCGCAAACGCGGCGGCTTCAATTGAGTTGGTGAACGGACCGTACACAGATGGGACTCCGCCGTCGGCAGACGCGGCGAGAACTCCGTGTGGAAGATTGCGACGAGCAGCCTCGTCGGCTTCGATCTTGTCGTTAAGACTTTCGAGAAAACGATCGAGCAAC
>JBIKOO010000153.1:0-2946 GCA_044358015.1 Ilumatobacteraceae bacterium | reverse complement strand
GTCGAGAGACTGGTGCGGTTGCTTCATCAATCAAGAAGGCAACAACGATTTTGTTGGTGACTTGGATGGTTTACCCAATTGGCTACTTGTTCCCAGTGATCTTTGATGCTGGCAATGAAGGTGCTGAGACTGCTCGTCAACTCGCTTACACAGTGGCTGACATAACTGCTAAGGCCTTGTTCGGATTGATGATTCTGAACATTGCTAAGGCTCGTTCAGGCGATAACCACTGATAGTTGCTGAAGGGTTGGGTTCTACTGATTATCAGCTGGACCCAACCCTTTGTCATTTTCTGGATTAGGGTTCGCGAATGAAGCCGAAACTAATTTTGCAAATAAGTGTCTTGTTGGCAGCAGCGTTGAGTTTGGCGCTGAGTATCTCGTTGTATTTTGCGGGCAATGACGAAAGCGACAAGTTGAACGGCATTTATGTCGGAGTATGGGTTCCATCGATCCTTGCGTTGGGCGCCTTCATTTTGGCCGGAAGAAAAGGTGAATGATGTCTGAAGGTTTACTTTTCACATTTGGTTCCGTCATTTTCTTGATCGTTTTTGGCGGTGCGACATTGTTCGGCATGGCGAGTCTTCGTAAGTTTGAAAAGAATCAAGAGTAATAGATAGATCTATGGGTCCATCGATTGGATCCAAGTTTCTTGGTGGTTGCGCGGTAGTTGTTTGCGCACCATTGTGTTTATTGCTTGGTCTTGCTGCTGCTCTATTTGCGGCGAGCGAAATTTTCAACGGATTCATTCCGACTCGATGGTTCTCAACCTCGGGCGTTGATTGGATTTTTGGAACCGTTTCGCAGGGAAGCGCTCGCAACTATTTCGGCTTCATGTTGTCGGCGATACCCGCAAGTTTGTGTGGTGCCGGTGCGAAGTGGGGGCTAGGTCAAGTAAAGGCCACCAGTGATTGAACTTGACGCGACTCCGTGGTCAAGCTTTGAACTAAGACCAGGCGATGATGAAGAAAAAGTGCTTATCAGTATGGGAACCTGATCCAGTGAACTTGAGATTTCATAGTGTTCTCCATATGACTGATGAGCAGAATTTTCAAGTAGGTGGCGACAGTGCCGAAGTTTTCATTCCGCCTCCGCCTGCAAACGGATCTGGTGTCGTCAACGAAGAAATTGCGAAGACCAAGATATCGATTGAGGCCGTTGCCAAAGTTTCACTTCTTGTTGCGTTGATTGGTTCTTTCTTGCCTTGGGCGCGAGTATTTTTCGTAACGGTTAACGGCACCGATGGTGACGGAATCATCACCGCGATTTTGTCGTCAATTGCTTTATTTCTGATTTATGGTTCAAAGCGCGCTTTGGCAAGGGAAAAAACTGGCCAAGTCCAACTGGGATTCGCGGTTCTTTGTGCCGCATTGACCGCTGCTGTTTACATTTACGATTTTGTCAACTTGACTTCACTATCTGACGAGACTTCAAATGAGTTTTTTGAAATCACAGTTCAGCCGCAAATCGGAATCATCGTCGGGTCGATCGGTGCGGTCGTGGGAACGATTGCATCTTCAATGATTTGGAACAAACGTAGAAATCCGAAACCTGTGGTTGTCGAGTACCCGACAAAATCTTAAAAACAAAATCATTTTTTGTGTTGACTTTGTAACACCCTTCTTGTACCTTTAGAACATACGTTCGTAGCGTAAAAGTCTCTAAATTGTCAATGAAATTGGGGTTGTTTTGAAGTTTCTGTTCGAGTGGAGTGGACCAGCAAAGGTCGCGATCAGCGAAATGAATATCGCTGAACTACGCGCCTTCATGGCCGACATTCGCACGCGTCAAGCCAAACTCGATGCACAGATGCTTGAAGCAAACGCCCGCATGATTTCGTTGATGCACGACCCGGTGGCCCCGACGTTTGTGATTCCTGAGCGTGAACTTGTTGCTCATGGTGGCCTCACATCGCGTGAAGCTCGCGAAGTCGTTTCACGTGGACTCGTCACTGAAGTTGCACCTGAGATGGGTGCAGTGTTGGCTGCTGGTGACACGACGGCAGCTCATGTTGACGCATTAGGCCGCGGACTCAAGATCGCTGGTGCTGAACGTGACGCTTTCTTGGCTCACCTACCTGAACTTGTTGAAGCATCAACCACGATGACAGCATCGCAGTTTGATCAACTCGTCAAAGAGACCGCGAAATCGGTCGTT
Organism: Ilumatobacteraceae bacterium; assembly: GCA_044358015.1. Lineage (GTDB taxonomy): Bacteria > Actinomycetota > Acidimicrobiia > Acidimicrobiales > Ilumatobacteraceae > Casp-actino8. The sequence goes on along the minus strand of JBIKOO010000153.1, from coordinate 790 downwards.
ACTGACGATGGTCTGTCCACCTTCGAGCGTCAAAAGCGTGAGACCTTCTTCAAGATGCGCACTGAGGCTGACGGTTGCTTATCAGTGAGCGGAAAATTCGATCCGATCAGCGCATCAATCTTGAAATCAAAGATCGGCCGACTCGTCGAGAACATGTTTCACTCAGGAGACAAAGAAGTCCCCGTTGACGTGATGCCATGGATCGAACCAAACGATCACCGCCAAGCCCTAGCCTTGATTGCTCTGGTGAACGGCGCCAACGAATCAGTATCCGACGTCCCAGTCCGTGCTGAGATCGTTGTTCATGTTGATCTCGAGACCTTGCAGCACGGTTTGCACGCTGGTGGAACCTGCCACACGGCTCTCGGAGCCGATTTGCCGGTTGAAACAGTGCGTCGATTGGCCTGTGAGGCCGAAATCTTGCCGGTTGTTCTTGATGGGCGATCAGTTCCGATCGATGTGGGCCGATCAAAACGATTAGCGACGGTGCATCAACGACGAGCACTTGAAGCGATACATCCAACCTGTGCGATTCCGGATTGTGAAGTGATTTTTGATCACTGCAACGTGCACCACATTGACTACTGGGAAAACGGTGGCTCAACCGATCTGAACAATATGGTCCCACTGTGTTCAAGGCATCATCACGCCGCTCACGAAGGCGGATGGAAACTCAGACTTGATCCCGACACCCGAGAGCTAACTATTCGCTAGTGGAGTTGGTGGGCTTCTGGAGTCTTGACGGGATGCGCAGCTGGTCGGGGGAGACGATCATTGACAGAGCACACAG
>JBIKOO010000194.1:0-2950 GCA_044358015.1 Ilumatobacteraceae bacterium | reverse complement strand
ATCATTGCGGCCGAAAGGCTGGCCATGATGATGCCGAGAATGGTGACTGTCATCAGTAAATCAACGAGTGTCATGCCACGATCGCGCTGAACTGGTTGAGTGTTGGTCTTATGAAATCGAACGCGGGAACACATTGCTCTTCACCACCTCCAGTGACTTTGAATATCCATTGGGCGAGGTCACTTTTAGCGTGATCCGTTGCAATGTCCGAGATGTTGTTAGCGATACGGCTTGGTTGCATTCCGATGACGAAAGAGCATTGGTTGCAAGCCAGGCACCTGAAGCCGACGACGAAGGGTTCCAGAAATGCACACCCGTCAGAGCAACGGTGCTTGATGGCCAACCAACTGTTCCGGCGGCTGCTTGGATAATCGGAAGGTAGCCGCCGTTGCTGTTGTTGGTTGGACACGGGATGTAGATGTGATTCGCTAATCGGTCGGCGGCACTGCCAAGTACTGCCTCAACTTTGGCTTGGTCATCAGAAGATTTCGACAGGTGAATGGCTGACCGCATCGCTCCGAACACGCCCGAAACAACCAAGCCCATCAGGGCAACGGCGATGACGACTTCAATGAGGCTCGAGCCTCGGTCGCGACTTTTCATGGTGGTCCTACTTCGATCAATGTCGTGTACTCAACACGTCACTTATCGGAGTATGGGCAGGACAGGATCGTCAGGAAACTGTCAAGAAAAGCCTGACTCGGAAATTCTGGAGTTAAAAGATCACACCAGCAGCCCGTAGCGCCGCGGCATCAAGTCCAACTTCGGCGACGACCTCGTCGCTGTGCTGGCCAGCAGTGGGGGCTAGGCCTCCGGCTTGAGCGGGGGTTGACGAGAACCGCGCGGCTGGTCGAGGTTCGCGAATTCGCCCAGCGACGGGGTGCTCGCGTTCAAGGAAAACCTCGTTATTCATGATTTGTGGTTGCTGAGGAAGATCAGCGAGGGCAACGACGGAGGCTGCTGGAACATCGAATGACTGAGCGCGCTTCACAAAATCTTGGGCCGACTGCTGAGCGGAGAGTTCGGTCATGAGCGGCACAAGTTCTGAGGCATTGAGGGTTCGGCCAGCCATGGATGCAAAGCGTTCGTCATCGGCGAGTTCGGGGCGACCATAGGCATGGCACAGTCCACGGAACTCACTATCGCTCACGACGGCAATTGCGGCGAACCCGTCTTTGAGTCGCGTGATGCCGTAGTTCTGTCCGATTGTTGGAGTGCGATTGGCGTCTTCGTCTAACAGGACCGCGTCCATACCTGAGTCGGGCCACATAAAAGAAACAGCTGCATCGAGCATGGCAAGAACAATGTGTTGCCCTTCGGCATTGCCTGCAGCGCGAGCGTAGAGTGCGGATGAAATTGCCTGCGCCGCAGTCAGCGAGGTGACCTTGTCGCACAGCAAAGTTCGAAAGAGTGAAGGTTCGCCGTTGCGCGGATCGGTTTGCACGCTGGCTAACCCGGATGCAGCTTGAATCACATTGTCGTAGACGCGATGCCCGCTATCGGGACCATCGGGACCGTAGCCGCTGATGCTCACATAGATGAGTTGCGGGTTGACTGCTTTGAGATCTTCGTAACCGATTCCCAGCCGTTCAACCGCGCCTGGCCGAAAGTTTTGGATCACGACATCGGCGGTTTCGGCGAGCTTCTTCAGAACTGCGACTCCTTGTTCACTCTTCAAGTCAACAACGAGTGACCGCTTGCCACGATTGTTATTGACAAAGATGCCCGTCATGCCACCTTTGGCCGATCCGAGATAGCGCATGAAGTCGCCAATGCCCGGGGACTCCACTTTGATGACATCAGCGCCCTGGTCGCCGAGCATCATTGCCGCGAGCGGACCAGAGATCATGACGGAAAGGTCAAGGACTTTAATTCCGTGAAGTGGACCATGTTCGGCAGTTTGTACAGTTTGCGTCATACCTGATGTTCGCGCATCAGGTCCGTTGAGCCACACCCCTGCTGGCGACGATTCCAAGTGCGGCAAGGATCGCCGCAATCAAAAAGTTGGTTCCGAGTGCGTGTGAGAGTGGCCAATCGGTGCGATCGGAAATGGCGACGGTCGCACCACCGATCCCGCCCATCAGGGCAAATCCCAAACTGTCAGCCAAGTTGATCTGGCTGCCGATTTGCCCTTCATTGCCATCGTCGGCATAGGCGGTTGCGGCAACTGAAGTGGGAACGAACAGAATGCCCATCCCGAGGCCACCAAAACACCACGCCAAGAAAGTGGCTAGAAGAGGCCAGTTTGGCGAGAGCACCGGAGCGATCGCGAAAATTCCGAACAAGATCAAGGCAAATCCAGTTGCAGCAGAACGCGCCACCGGAATATGGGAGCGACGTGTGGAGAGAGCCGAACCCAGACTCCAAGTCAATGCAGCACCGATAATCACAAACCCTTGGATCGTTGCCGATGCGCCATGAATTCGATCTGCGGCGAGTGGAACAAATGAGTCAATACTCAGGAAAGCGGCGGTGGCCAACATGCGACACGCCAAAATTGCGGGAAGTCCGCGTTTGGCACGCCAAATATCGGGCGGCATGAGTTTGTTGAAGTTGGGTATCGCCATGATCAATCCGAGACCGATGAAAGCAATGGCTAGCAGCGCAAATTTCGTCTGCACACCAGCGATGAAAAAAGCAACTCCGGCCGTGAGGAGAATTGCTTGGGGGAGGCGCGACTTTTGAGTTTGTGCATGAGTCTTTGATTCGTCGGTGGAGCGTAATGAACCCATTGCGGACACTGACAAGACCGCAGTCGCGAGTGCGATTGGAGCGATTCCGATAAACACCCACCGCCAACCGAAGGCCCGAGTGACGTAGCCAGCAAGTCCAGGCGCAATCAAACTTGGCAAGACCCATCCAGCCGAGACCCACGCGAAGATTCGTGAACGTTGATCTTCGGGCCAAACTCGTTTGATAATGACAAAGGTGATGGGCGCTATTCCACCGG
>JBIKOO010000152.1:0-2980 GCA_044358015.1 Ilumatobacteraceae bacterium | reverse complement strand
GTTGCTCCGCCAAATACTGGCCCTTGTCGTGCGAAAGCACCGGAGCGTTGATTCGGCGCATCTCACCGATGACTGCAGTAATGGCAGCACCAGCAATTGCCGTACCGCTATAGGTTGATCCGTGATCCCCTGGTTGAAAGACCGCAGCAACTTCACGCTTGGCCCAACAGGCACCAACGGGGAAGCCGTTACCGAGTGCCTTAGCCATTGTTACGACATCAGGAACGATGTCGGCGTGCTGAAATCCGAACCATTTGCCAGTGCGCGCAAATCCGGTTTGCACCTCATCAATCATCATCAACATGCCGCGCTCATCGCACAACTTGCGAATGCCCTGCAAGTATTCACGTGATGCGGGAATGACTCCACCTTCACCTTGAACAGTTTCGATAAGAATTGCCGAAACCGTCGGATCAATTGCGTCAACCAAAGCCTGCAAGTCACCAAAGGCGACATGACGAAAGCCATCGGGCATCGGATGAAATGGTTCTTGCTTTGCTGGTTGACCAGTAGCAGCGAGAGCGGCCAAGGTTCGGCCATGAAAACTTCCAAATGCCGATACAACGACATGTCGGCCACGACCACCAAAACGACGCGCCAATTTGAGAGCAGCTTCATTTGCTTCAGCTCCGCTGTTGCATAGGAAAACTTGACCCTCAGCGCCTGATGCTTCAAACATCAATTCATTAATTGCAATTGCGGCTTGCGTCGCTGCGGGGTTCGCAAAGAAGTTACTCACGTGCAACAGCGTTGACAGTTGCTGTGAAATTGCATCGGCCACCACCGGGTTGCTGTGACCGAGTGACACAACTGCTATACCTGACAAGAAGTCGAGATAACGCTTACCATTGCTATCCCACAGTTCGGTGCCGAGTCCCTTTTCGAACATCACTGCTGGCGCACCAAATACCGGCATGAATGGACAGTATTGATTGGGTGACGTTGAGAATGTATGTCCGCTCATGATGCTTGACCAGCCTTTCGATATGAACTTTCAACCATCGTGCCAATTCCGGAATCGGTGAAAAGTTCAAGAAGCAACACGTGTGGAATTCGCCCATCCAAAATGTGTGAACGCTTCACACCATTTCGTACGGCGTGAACACAACTTTCAACTTTCGGAATCATTCCACCAGCAATGGTTCCATCAGCCATTAATGCATCAAGTTCATCGGGAGTCGTTTGACGAATCAAACTGCTCGGATCGCTCACGACTTTCCGCAAACCTTCAATATCGGTGAGGTACACGAGCTTTTCTGCTCCGAGAGCCTCAGCAATTGCCCCAGCAACGGTGTCGGCGTTGATGTTGTACGCCTGACCATTTGCATCGACACCAATGGTCGCAATCACCGGAACGAACTCATCGTCGAGAAGTCGTTGCAGAATTGCGGGGTTGATCTTTTCAACATCGCCAACAAATCCAAGTTCTGGATCTTTGGGTGTTGCGGTAATGAGAGTCGCGTCTTCGCCGCTTACACCCACGGCAAAACGACCATGGACGTTGATCGCGGCAACGATTTGTGGATTCACTTGCCCGCTCAAAACCATGCGCGCAATATCAACAGTTTCGGCATCAGTGACCCGCAAACCATTCTTGAACTCAGTGGTCTTGCCGAGCCGAGTCATCAGATCGCTGATTTGGGGTCCACCACCATGAACGACGACGGGCTTTAGACCAACAAGCCGCATCAACACAATGTCTTCAGCAAATAGTGCGAGTGCGTCAGATTCAGTTGCTCCAGCCAACGCGTTGCCGCCGTACTTGACAACCACGACCTTGTTGGCGAATTTGCGAATATACGGCAAAGCCTCAATGAGAACAGCCGCCCGTGACTCGGGAGCCAATGCACTTGAAGGATTTTGTGTACTCACGGGTAAACCCCAATCGAAGTCAATCCAGACGTTTCTGGAAGTCCAAGCGCAACGTTGGCAGCCTGCAATGCACCGCCAGATGCGCCCTTACATAAGTTGTCCAACGCGCTAATCACCACGATGTAGCCCGTGCGTTCGTCGTATCGAGCTGTGAAGTGAACAGCATTTGAACCAAGTGTTGCTTTTGTTGATGGCGACTCCGAACGAACCACTACGAAAGGTTCATTGACGTAAAACTTCCTGAGTGCATCGAGCAATGAATTGGTCGTCACTGACGTTCCATTAACAGGTCGCGCGTAACACGTCGCCAAAATTCCGCGATTCATCGGAACCAAGTGCGGTGTGAACAACAATTCAGCGCCGATTTGCTCTTGCATTTCGGGCGTGTGCCGGTGATCAAGAAGTCCGTAGGCATTCATATCTTCATTCACTGTGGTGAAATTGTTGTTCTGCTTGGGAACTCGACCAGCGCCCGACACCCCACTGGCAGCATCAACGATGATCCCGGACTTCTGAATGAGACCCAACCGCACGAGTGGAGCGAGAGCCATCGTTGCCGCAGTGACGTAGCAACCAGGCGTCGCGACGAGTTGCGCGCCAAGCAAAGAGTCGCGATGCAGCTCGGGCAATCCATAAACGGCTTGCTTCAACAATTCGGGCTGATCGTGAGTGAAGCCATACCACTTTGGATACGCCGAGGCATCTTTCAGTCGGTAGGCGGCCGATAGGTCGACGACACATCCAACCTTGCCCACGAGTGATGGAGCCAAAGCCAAACTCGCTTCGTGCGGCAGACCCAAGAATGCGACATCAACGCCATCGATCTGTTGAGCCAGCGTCTCTGGGTTTGAGTCTCCAAACACCAAATCGGGGTAATGCGCTGCCAAGTTGGGATACAGCGAGGCAACGGCCGTGCCAGCTTGGCTATCGCCAGTCGCCGCCACGAGATCGAGACCCGGATGTCCAGCGATCAGCCGCATCAGTTCAACCCCGGTGTAGCCCGAGGCCCCAATAATGGCGGCTTTCTTGCGGTTGGTTACTTGGCTCGTCGTCACAGCGCAAGATCATACGGACTTATGCATAGAAATACAACGATACTTTCATGACC
>JBIKOO010000061.1:0-9890 GCA_044358015.1 Ilumatobacteraceae bacterium | reverse complement strand
CACCAATAACCCGTTGACGATGACGGGCCGCACCTGAGTGGACTGGGGGCAAACCGGTCACTTGGAAGCGAACTTTTTCGCCAATGTTCACCGCATGGTCACCGATACGTTCGTAGAAACGCGCCACGACCGCCAACTGAATCGCAACCTGAAGGTCAATGCGACCCGCTGCGTGCGATTCAAAAATTGCCTGAATGAATTGGCGTTGCAGGTCATCCAAGAACGAGTCCATGTCGTCAATCGCAGCCGCTCGTGGTGCATCCATAGTCATATACGCGCTAGTGGCTTCGCTGAATAGGTGACGAGCCTGTTCGGACATCTTCAAGACCAAACCCCGCAACTTGGGATCGAAATCGTGACCATAAATTCGCCGGGCGGCCTTACAAATATTGACCACCAAGTCAGCCGACCGTTCAATTTCGGCACAAATCTTGAGCGCTGATATCACTTGTCGAAGTTCTCCGGCCACAGGAGCCTGCAGCGCCAAGATCTGAATACATCGATCTTCAAGATCAATGGTGCGCGCATCAATTTCGTCATCGGCCATGATCATGGTTTCGGCACCAGCTAGATCTTGTTCAAGGAGAACTGCGGTGCACTTCGGGATACTTTCAACGACCCCTGCAGAAATTCGCACCAGTTCTTGTTGAACATCGCCCAGATCACGATGGAATATTTTGCGAGCTTCAGTCATTTTCTGCTCCTCAGCCAAATCTCCCGGTCACATAGGACTCGGTTCGTTCATCTGATGGCACCGAGAACATCTTTTGCGTCAGATCAAACTCAACCATAACTCCGGTTCGACGGTCGCTCTCAGTATTCACTTCTGTCGTAAAGAAGGCAGTTCGGTCACTCACACGAGCAGCCTGCTGCATATTGTGCGTCACGATAATGATCGTGTAGTCCTTCTTAATTTCTTGCATCAAGTCTTCAATACGTGCCGTGGCAATGGGGTCAAGCGCAGAACACGGCTCGTCCATCAAGATGACATCAGGCTCGACGGCGATACAGCGAGCGATGCACAATCGTTGTTGCTGACCGCCCGACAAACCAAGCGCCGAGGCTTTCAGACGGTCCTTGACTTCATCCCACAAGGCCGCGCGACGCAATGAACGTTCCACTAAATCGTTCAAATCAGACTTCGACATTTTGCCGACCAATCGTGGGCCGTAAGCAACATTGTCAAAAATACTCTTCGGAAATGGGTTGGGCTTTTGGAATACCATGCCGATTCGACGACGAACTTCGTTGGGGTTGACCTCAGAGTTGTACAGGTCAGCACCGTGATATTCAACGAGACCCTCAACCCTGGCCGAGTCAATGAAATCATTCATCCGGTTCAGGCAACGCAAAACTGTTGTTTTGCCGCAACCCGACGGACCAATGAATGCAGTGATTTCGTGTTCACGAATATCGAGCGTGACATCACGAACGGCTCGGAACTCGCCGTATTTCACGCTCAAGTCCTTCACCGCAAAAACCGGAAGTTCGTTGTTTTCAGTTGCCATGTGGCGCTCCTTGACCTCTGAGATAAGCGGAACTGCTGTCGCTGCCACGCTTGATTTGCCAGCACCTTCGTGATTCATCATGAACCCACTCGCTTCGCTTCAAAATGATTACGTAACAAAATTCCGACAACGTTGAATGCCAGAACCAACACCAACAGAACAAGACCTGCAGCAGCCGCGGCATTTGACCAACCGACACTGCTCTCGCCAGAGTCGGGGCGACCTGACCAGCTGTAAATCAACATCGGGATAGCTGTGAATTTCCCGGACAGTGAAGTTTCGGGAAGTAACCCAGTGATCGCACCAATCATGATGAGCGGCGCTGCTTCACCAAGCGCACGCGCCAAAGCCAATACCGTTCCCGTCAGAATTCCGGGCATCGCGTACGGCATCACATGATCTCGTGTCACTTCCCAACGAGACGCACCAATGCCGTACCCAGCATCGCGCAAGCCACTCGGAACGGCTCGAATCGCTTCCATGCTCGTAATGATGACGACAGGTAAAACCAAAATGGCCAATGTAAGAGCGGCGGCAATCACACTTCCGCCATTGGTGACTGGCTTCAGCCAACCCACAAAAATGATGAGTCCGAGCACGCCGTAAATCACCGCAGGAACACCAGCGAGGTTGCGGATATTCACCACGATGAAACGCGTCATGGCATTTTTCTTAGCGTATTCCTCAAGATAGATCGCCGCGCCCACACCAAGTGGAACAGCAATCAATAGAACTCCGAGACCGATTCCGAATGAACCAAACAAACCAGGCCAAATACCGACTTTGCTAGCTTCTGAACCGATGGTGTCGGTCAAGAACCCAGTGCCTTTTTCCGTCAATGCAGGAATGGCTTGAGTAATAATCCGAGCCAGAAGAGCAAACAATGTGAGCAATGTAAAAGAGACAGCAACTAGAAGGACAACACCAAGCGCAATTGATGGCAAGTGTCGACTTTGCCGAGTAATTGCTTTTTGTACTTCACTACGAGTGACTGAGCGCTGAGATTCGGTGACGATAGCCATGATGTCCTAGTACTGCTGCCGAACGCGTTGAACGAAACGGTCTCCGATGACGTTCAGCGTCATCGTCATTAAAAACAAGAGCAAACCAACAAAGAACAAAACTTGGAATGGTGCACCTGCATTCACTTGATCGGTACCACCTGCTGCGTTGGTCATCGCCGCGGTCATTGTGAGACCGGGGTCAAGCGGATTCAATGTGCGCGGTCCCGAACCATCGCGGCCACCGGCCATCGCAGCCACCATGGTTTCGCCGATTGCTCGCGACGTCGCGATGATGAAGGCAGCAACAATTCCTGAAACAGCTGCTGGGATAACGACACGAATAGTGGTCGTGCTCTTGCGCGCGCCAATGCCATAACTAGCTTCACGTAACGACGATGGGACGGCCCGCAGTGCGTCTTCACTAATTGACGCCATGATCGGCACAACTAAAACACCGATGGCTAAACCAGCGACCAACATGTTGCGGGGTTGATCGGGCGAAAAAATGGGGCTCACAATATTTGGAGCGATGAATTTCAAAGCGAAATAACCGACGATGACCGACGGAATGCCAGCCAAAACTTCAACGATTGGTTTCAAAATTTTGCGAACCTTCGACGGAGCAAATTCGCTGAGATAAACGGCCGTGCCTAAACCAAGCGGTACTGCGACCAACATGGCGATCAATCCCATGATGACACTGCCGAAAAAGATCGTGAGCAGGTCAAAACGTTCGCGCCGAGGGAACCAACCTGGGGCGGTACTCATGTCGCGCAGAATGCCGAAATCCCAGTTAATTGAACTCAGGAAGTCAAGGGTGCCACGAGCCAAAACAAACAAAATCAGCCCACTCACGATAATCGTGATGATCGCTGATCCACCTAACAAACGGCGCATGCGCCGATCATGAGCGCGGCGTCGCGGATCTCCTCGGAGATCCGCGACAGCCAACAACCCATTCATAACTCTTAGCCTCGCGCAGTCCATGCGTCGAGGGACAATTGCTGCTTAGCCGATTCAAGCTGTACGTAGCCAGCTGCGCTGACTTGCTCAATGCCCTGGGCCGACAAGTACAGATCAACGTAAGCGGCCACGGCTGGGTTTTCAGCAGCGTTGGCCTTGTTCACGTAGATGTACAGCGTGCGGGAGAAGGGGTACGAACCATCGGCGATGGTCTCATCGGTCGGAAGAACACAGTTGCCTTCTTTGTCGGCAATGGCGATGGCCTTCATACGCTCGACTTCAGCCTTGTAGTAGGCGTAGCCCACCCAACCAAGTGAAGTGTCAGCACTTTCAATGCCGTCCACGATGACGTTGTCATTGGGGCTAGCGGTGTAATCGGCACGAGTTGCTTCATCGGTTCCACGGTCGCCCGCAATTGACTTGAGAGCGAATTCCACGAACGAGTCGTAGGTTCCGCTTTCTTCACCGGGTCCATAAACGCTCAACGGAGCGTCGGGCAATGTTGCGAATGCCGATTCCAATTCTGCAGCGATGACGTTGGCGTCAGCCCAGCTCGAGAAGCCTTCGGATTCGGGTCCGACCAAGGCGTATAAGGCGGCCTTGTCAAGACATTCAACGGCGGTATTCGCTGGGCTCGTGGCTACGGTCAATCCGTCGATTGCGACGGCGATTTCGATGTACTCAACGCCACCGTCAGCACACAACGTGGCTTCTTCTTCTTTGATCGCTCGTGAGGCACCGGTGATGTCACCTTCGCCAGCACAGAACTTCTTGAACCCGTCGCCAGTTCCGGGTCCTTCAACAGTGACCTTGAGGTTGCCACCTTCGGCGGTTCCAGCGAGTTCGCCGACCTTGATAGAGATGGGTTCAACAGTTGATGAACCAGTCACGAAAACGCTGCCACCTTCACCATTTGATGGGGCATCGGTTGAAACAGGTGCGTCCGATGAAGCCGGAGCCTCTGAGTTGGTTGAAGCGCTGTCGTCTCCACCGCAAGCGGCAAGGGGAAGGGTGACGGCCAGGGCGGCGAGTAGCGACCACTGCTTGAGTTTCATTTGAATAAGTCTCCTTGGGTAGGTATCGCACGGGTTCACAATCCGTGCGCCACGAACCTTAGAAAGGCAATCTTTCGTTTACCTGTTGTTCAGATGAATGAAAGGTTAACTCACGGGAACATTTTGGGGTAAACCTACTCACGACTAATCCGTCGGGTTTGTTGGTGAGCGGCCCACTCATACAGGATTCGTTGCGGATGAGGCTCGAAAAGTGCTGGTCCGACGCGTGTCCATGAATCATCGGGCAACAATTCGAACGCGGCAGCCGTATCTGACAGCAAAGTTTCAAAGGTTTTGTTGAGCCAGTCTTGGTGTTTGGGATGTGTCAACGGGGTTAACACTTCTACTCGCTTATCTAAATTTCGCCCCATCAGGTCGGCTGAGCCAATGAGGTGCAGCGGCTGCCCCTCGCCTTGCCCATTGGCAAAACGGAAGACCCGGGAGTGTTCGAGATAGCGCCCCAAAACCGATCGCACACGAATGTTCTCGCTTAAGCCGGGTACACCAGCTCGCAAACAGCACAGACCTCGAATAATCAGATCAACTTTGGCGCCCTTTTGGCTCGCGGCGTACAGCTCTTCGGCCATTTCGGCGTCAGCCAATGAGTTGACCTTGATCGTGATTTGACCGCGCTCGCCCATCTCGCCTTCGCCACGGATCAGGTCGATCAAACGCCGACGCAAGTAATCGGGGGCCACCAGAAGTCGGCTGTATTCAACATCGCGGCTGTAGCCAGTGAGGTGATTAAACAACTGCGCGGCATCAGTGGTGATATCAGGTTCGCTCGTGATGTAACCAAGGTCTTCATATAACCGAGCCGTACGCGAGTTGTAGTTGCCCGTACCGAGGTGCACATAACGACGCAAACCGTCGCTGTCTTCGCGCACCACCAAAACACATTTCGCGTGAGTCTTTAAACCAACAACTCCGTACACCACATGAACACCGGCACGTTCAAAAGCTTTTGCCCACGTGACGTTGGTGGCTTCATCAAAACGAGCCTTTAATTCGACGAGCACTGCAACTTGGACACCGCGTTCGGCGGCTCTAATGAGATGTCGTGCAATAGGGCTATCGCCACTCGTGCGATACAACGTCATCTTGATACTTTGCACCCGCGGGTCATCGGCCGCTTGCGACAAAAACTCTTCCACCGAACTGGCGAAACTCTCGTACGGGTGATGCAGTAGAAGGGCACGCTCACGTACAACAGCAAATATTGAGCGATCAAGTTCTTCGGCAGCCGCTAATCGTCCTGCGGTCACAGGTTGCCACTGATCGTCTTTCAAATCGGGGCGATCAACTGCGTGCATTTGCCACAAACAGGTCAGATCAACAAGTCCGTTCACTGGAATGACATCAACTTCAGTGAGATCATGTTCTTCAGCAATCAGGGTCAACATGTGAGCCGAAACGTTCTGATCTATTTCAAGCCGCACTGCTCGACCAAATCGCCGACGACGCAACTCGAGTTCAACTGCTTGCAACAAGTCATCGGCGTCTTCGTCTTCAAGTGACAAGTCGGCATTACGAGTAATACGGAAAGTTGTTGAGTGAGCAACCTTCATGCCGGGGAATAGTGTTTCAAGATTCTGAATAATCACTTGTTCGACGGGCACAAAACGCATTCCACCGGGCAACGCCAACAGTCGAGGGAAAAGGGTCGGAACCTTGACTCGCGCAAAACGCTCTTCATCAGTTGATGGATCACGCACAATGGTGGCGACGCTGAGAGCCAGGTTCGACACATACGGAAATGGGTGCGCCGGGTCAACTGCTAAAGGTGTAAGTACCGGAAAAATTCGTCGCTCATAAAAGTCATCAAGGTAGGCAATTTCTTCACTGGTGAGATCGGCCCACTCACACAGTTCCACACCTTCGCGCTTGAGTTGCGGTAACAACACATCGTTCAAGAGTCGTTGTTGACGCTGCGATAATTCTTGAACTCGCGTCAACACTTTTGAAAGTTGTTGGGCCGGAGTGAGACCATCAGGCAAGCGAGCTGTAATGCCAGCAGCCTCTTGGTCTTTCATGGCCGCGACACGTACCTGATAAAACTCGTCCAGGTTGGACGAGAATATGGCGCAAAATTTCAACCGCTCTAACAGCGGGATGCCTGGCTCGGTGGCGAGACGCAAGACGCGCTCGTTGAAATCAAGCCAACTCAGTTCTCGGTTCAGTAAACGATGATCCACGCGGATCCCATTCAATAGTTAGCACCGACACGATGTCGGCGTATTTACCTGATGTTCAGGAAAGGTTCTCGTCAAAGCCGAGATCCCACTCGACGGTGACGTTTTCGCGCTCACCATCACGCATGATGCGCTCACGGTTGCGCTTGAACTGCGGATCGGTGTACGGCAACAGAACTAAACGCGCCAAGGCACGTGTGCGGAATTCTTCGACGACGACTCGATCGCCAAAGTCGCCAACAACGTCCCAGTGCGGAGCTACTGGGCCGAGAAACACGATGCGGACATGTGCTCGAGATTGTGCTGAGGTGTGTAGATCGGACATGGGACTCCTTGAGTGCGAAAAGCCGTTGGTCGGGCAAGATCTTGGCGAATTCTCAGGCGTGTGCCAAAAAACTTACCGATTTCTCACCAGGAAAACCGCTGGTCAGGCAAACCCTATCGGCGATACTTACGTGTCAGAACTAACCCTGACTGGTTCTCCCGAGCCAGGCATGGTTAACTGAAAGTGGTTGGGAACTCAATCAGCCTCGGTAAACGTCTTACTGGGGTCACCGAAAACTCAACTTCTCATAGGGCGAAGCGGGCGGAAACCACCTTCGCACAAGGAGAAATACTCATGAATGAAGAATCAGTAGCCACCTGGATGGCCGAAGGCGCTTGCCGCGCTTACCCGCCTAATACGTTCTTCCCCAGCGATGGGGTGGGCGTCGATAAGGCCCGCAAGATTTGCGCGACCTGCTCGGTGACCGCCGCTTGCCTCGAATACGCTCTCGAAAATCACATCGATCACGGTGTGTGGGGCGGTTGCAGCGAGCGCGAACGTCGCCGCATAGGCAAACGTCGCCGCATCGCACTCCAGGCGATCTGAACGACCAATCAACTGTGATCCGCGCCCAACTGGGTTCGGATCAGAGAGTCACTCTGATTTTGATTCGTCCTCGGCTTTGGATCCTTCAGCAAGACCCTTTTTAAATTCTTTTTGGGCCTGACCAAGGTTCTTGGCCAGTTTCGGGATGCGCGAGCCCCCGAAAAGCACCAAAACCACGACAAGTACAACGATGACCTCAGGTCCATCAAAAAAGCCAGCAATCATGTATGCGAGGGTAGCACCGGAACGGGGCTGTCAATCAGCACAGTGCCATCGGCTCGAGCCTCAACAGTGACAAAGCCATGAGGTGTCGGCACTGTGGCTTTGACCCAGGCCAAGTCGCCCAAGACAGGGGCAATCCGCACCGAGGTATATCCAGGGTCGCCTGGCGTAATGCCGGCGATATAACGCACGAGATCGCTCGTCGGAGTAGACGACCAGCCGTGGCATTTTGTGCCACCCACCCAACACTCGGGCCAAGTGGTTTCGCCCGCATCCACAAAGACTTGCCAGTGACGACAGGACTCCAGAATCAAGTCGTGGCGGCCAGCTGCCGCCAGTGCGTCGTGCACGACGTATTGAAAAAATGGTTCGGCTTCAACCATTTGATGGTGAACATCCCAAGGTGGCTGGGCAGGAAACCCGTTCATGAGATAGACGAATCCCTGACCATCGCCGTCGACGGTGAGGCGATCCATCACAAACGAGTGACGAATCAGTTTGCGGCGATCAGTGATGCCCGCAACCACGCGCGCCACGCGATCTTCAGGCACGAGTCGCGCCACAATCGCCAATGCACCAGGATGCTGCGCTGCTTCGGGACGACGCTCGCTATCAACGACGTGATCGATATAAACACCACGTGATTCGTCCCAGAAAACTTCGAAGGCATCTTTCACCAATTGATGACGCGACCTTGCCCAATTCGCGTTTGCTGAATTACCGATCCATTCGCTCATCTCAGCAAATTCATCGAGACCACGAGCCCACAATGCGTTAGTTGTTGATGCACATCCATTCATGTACACGCTCGCCCAATCGGTCAGTGCCCAGCCGGTGACATCGTGTAACAGATTGTCATCACCCAAGAATGATTCAAACCAGCGCAAAACCCGTTCGGCGATTGATAAGTATTCACTCACAATTTCTTTATCACCGGCGTAGCGATAGATGTTGAAGATGGAATGAATCCAATGCAATGCCCAATCGGGGAGATACATCCGATCATCGGCAGCAAAATCTGAAGCCGCAGCCATCGCCAACATTCCATCAGGTCGTAAATGCGTCGCTAATTGCGGATGCCATAACGGCATTGACCAATCAGGGTTTGATACAAAGTCAACCATTTGATGCACGACCGAGTCGCCAGTCCACGCTCGCTGTTCACGTGTTGGACAATCAACGTACGCGTCAAGCGCGCATAGATCGACAGTACGTAGACCGATGGCATGAATCAGATTCAGTTGTGGGTCTGAACATTCAAACGATGCGCCAGTGGGCCGAGGTCGATGTTGATCGGTGATTTCAATCGCTAATTCAATTTCTGCAGGACCATCTAACGATTCATTGTTGTGAGGTGTGCGAATCGCTGCGTGGATATGGCGCATGCCGAGAATGTCGAATGATTCAAATGTTCCGATCTCACCATCACAGATATAACGCAAGCCCGCATGTTGACCCAACGTCACCAATTTGTTTGAGCTATCAATATGTTCAGAGACTGCAATATCAATAACTGTTCCGGGAACTGCATTACGAATTCGTAAGGTCATGAGCCCAGCGGCAATATGACCAAGATCAAAGTAACGAAGTTCAATAGCGTTTTCTTCTGTTGACATTGGGGTGTCTTGATCAAGCAATAACTGGCGAACCGGATCAGCATTATGAGGCGAACCAACCACACGCGCATTGCCGACATATTTCGCCACATGCGAACTGCCACCTTGAAACGAAGCACGTACTGGCGGTCGCAACATTCCGAAAGGTGAACTTGGTGGAGATTTTCGTCCGTCGGCTCCTGTGTGTCGCGGAGTAATTTCAAAAGCTTTCGTCCACGTTGAATCATCAAAGCCCACGAGCTCCCAGCCCCATGGATGTTGCGTTGCATCAAATGATTCCAAGGGCAAACAGGCCACATCACCAGGTACAGGAACTGCTGTCCATGCTTCGCCCCGTTGCGACTTCCATGAACGATCGGTGACGATCCATTCATTGTTGATCAAGGCTTCAAAAACCAATGAGCCTGCACCTAATGAGTACGTCGGTGGTACCGGGACCCACCATGAAGTGGACTCACC
>JBIKOO010000019.1:0-29122 GCA_044358015.1 Ilumatobacteraceae bacterium | reverse complement strand
ACCTTGCGCCACACCTCAGCGTGATCACACTGCGCCCCGAGTTCTTTGACATCTATCTTGAGTTGGCAGTTGAGTTTCAGTTACCCATTCGCCTTCCGTCAACGTTGACTGCCGAGCAAGCTGGCTTCCCATTTCGTCGACTTGCCGCCGAAGAAGGAATTGTTTTCCCCGACCACTTCGACCATGACTGGCGCGCCGGAAGTCGTGAGCGCGTGTACAACGCAATACGCAGCCTGCAACCGGGCGTGACCGAAATTCACATTCAGCCAAGTATTGACACCGCTGAAGTTCGTGCACTCACCGATCATGCCGATGAGTGGATTGACGATCTTGATCTGGCCCTGCACGACACAACAGTCACCGACTTGTTGCAAGAGCAAGAAGCAATCGTGATTGGTTATCGCGAACTTCGCGCTGCAATGCGCCGCGCGAACTAGAACTTCTGAGCTTTCTTAGTTTTCTCAGCCTTCGTTCAGCAGTCGCGTGATTGTTGCTGCAGCTTCACCACTTGACAACGCATCAAAAAGTGGACCAGTTGCACCAGTGATTTTGAGTTTGCTCTTCATAAAGGCGACTGACAAATCCATCGTGGCATCAGCCTTCGCGATTGTCGCCACAGTATCTGCATCATCGGGGCCAGAGACTCGCTCATCGCCTCTACCCATGACGAGGCGAAACTGAATTGTGCGTGCATCACTCATGCCACTTCCTCGACTTCTGTTTCAACTAACGCAGGGCTTGACAAACGACCAGGCAATGACTGCCCATTTTCAAGCGCAATCACTTCTTTTATTCCGGCAAACAAATCAATTTCAACAACATCAGCATCGGGTGCGCCAACTGCTGATTTAGCTAAAACCCAGTCTTCGAATGGGTACGCAGCTGCCAGCTCATCATCATCAAGGCCAAACCACCATGGCTCGTTGGGGTCTACTTGCGTTGCATGCGCGCGCAATGCGCCTGAACGCGCTGACATATGTGAGCCCACATCAATACGAGTCGTAATGCGTTCGTCTTGGCCTGGACGATTTAACCATTTGTCGTCATACGGTGACTTGCCGCTTTTCGCCAACATTGCTTCATGAACTGCGATCAATCGCGTGCGCGCCCACACCGAGTAATACATCTTGAGTGGCTGCCATGGTTCGCCTGCCCACGGATACCACATTGCATCTCCGGCACGTTCAAATGCCGGAACCGAAATATCGTGAACTTTCAAATGATCGGGGTGCGGGTAGCCACGCTGATCATCACCGTAAGTAATGATTACTTGCGGACGCTCACGCCGAATGATTGAAACCAGTCGACCGACCGCTTCATCAAGCGCGGCCTGATGAAAACAATCTGGGTGGTCATTGGGTGGAGAATCGGCCATTCCAGAATCGCGGTAGCCCAACATGACAACTTGATCAAAGCCGATGATCTTGGCTGACTCGGCTAATTCAACGGGCCGGATTCGAGCCAAATGCTGTTTTTCTTGCTCGGGGGTCAACCCGTGAAAGGGACCGCCTTCATCCCGCAGGGCCGGATTTTGTAGATCGCCTTCTTCGCCGCCAGTGCAGCACACCAGAACGGTCCGAACGCCGAGATCGTGATATTTGGCCAGAGTCGGAGCACCTTTGGACGCTTCGTCGTCCGGGTGAGCGTGAATTGTGAGCACGCACAATGGACTCTCGGGGGCCGTCAACATCGTTCTCAGGCTAGTTGCACGCCTAGGTCGCTCAGCCACCGTAAAGTTGAGAGCAATGACACATCGCCTACTCCCCCTCGTTCTGATTCCCGTTTTGATCACGCTTAGCTCTTGCTCTGACGACGGTCGCGATATGAAGATCCCGGCTGACAATCAGAATGAGTCGATTATGACCACGACGCTGCCGGTCGAAGGCGGCGCCAGCTTCGAAACCCCCGCCCCTTAAACGCCCCCACCTCCCCGGAACTTTCGCGCCACTCTGTACAACTAGTTCCAACAGTCGGAACTAGTTGTACAGAGTGGCTGATTTTGATCGTTCCGTCACCCTCCGCGTTGGCCTCACCACAATCTGCCAAACTGAAGCATCAGTTCGTCAACCTCCACTCCCCAGATCGGGCTCTTTGAAACCGACGCTTCTGGCCGTCTCACCTCGGCCGACTCACGGTTTCGGGAACTCGCCTTATTGGGCGGACCTGTCCCTCTTGGTCGAGCTCCTTGGGCCAACGCCCACCCCGACGATCGCGCCAAGGCCGAACAGGCGTGGCGCAACGCCATCGACTCGTCATCGCCCATTGATATTGAAGTCAAGGTCCCGGCCATTGATGACCAAGACTCGCCTCTTCGCTTTTTAGCCAACCCTCGACTCGACGCCGACGGATCAATCACCGGCTACTCGGGTGTCGTGATCGCGATAGCCGCTCATCAACAGTTGTTCTCGCACGAATCCGGCCAACTGCTCGCCCTCCTTGAATCGTCAGATGACCCAACGATCATCACCGACATGAATGGTGTGACTCTGCACGCCAACGAAGCCGCTAGCCACTTTGATCAGATGGCCGTTTCGGTGCGCGATCAAATGCCCCGTGAAATTTTGTCAACGCCCAATTCAAACTGGCGCGGCGAAGTTGGTCTACGCGGCTCCGACAACGAACTGCACACGTTTGATGTTCAAGTTGCCTGTGCGAACGATCGCATCACAATGTTGGCCCGCGATATCAGTTCGTCGTTACGTCTTCAGGCTGAACTCGCACATCTTGCAACTCATGATGCACTAACCGGACTGCCTAATCGCACGTTGTTCATTCGCAAACTCTCCGAAGCAATTGAGCGCTCGCGTTCGACTACTTCAACTGTGTCGGTGATCTTCTTAGATGTCGACAAATTAAAGGACATCAATGACAGCCTTGGTCACGAAAACGGCGATGCCCTTATCACCAACATCGGTCGTCGCTTAGTTTCGGCAACGCGCCCTGGCGATATCGTCGCGCGCATTGGTGGAGATGAATTCGTGATTTTGTGTGAAGGCCTCGCCGATGAAGAAGCAGCGATGGATCTGGCTGAAAGAATCCGCACTGCAATCACTGGTCGCGTATTGCTGCAGGGAATTGAAGTAGTGACTGGCGCGAGCCTCGGCGTTGCTATGACTCGCGGCGAAATTGATGAACCCGCGCTTGTTGACGCGGCTGTTGCTCTCATGCGTAACGCCGACACCGCCATGTATCACGCCAAGATGCGCGGGCGTTCACGCTGCGAGTTGTACAGCAACAACATGCGCAACAGTGCCAAAGAGCGCGCCACCTTGTCCGCATCGCTCGAACAAGCCCTGGCTAATAACGAACTACATCTCGTGTATCAGCCGGTTATGTCGCCACATTCAAACAAGGTTGTTGGCGCAGAAGCTTTGCTTCGTTGGCGTCATCCAACACTCGGGCTTCTCACGCCTTCATCATTTGTCGATCTCGCCGAAGAATCAGGCGCCATTGTTCCCATTGGTGAATGGGTCATCCGTCAAGCATGTTCCGATATGCGTATGTGGCTGAATGAAAAACGCATTGACCGCCAATTCATTGTTCACGTCAATGTCTCGCCACGCCAGGTTGGAGACACTCGCTTTGTCGAACGCACGTTGGCCGCCATTAATGATTTTGACTTGCAGCCGCAACATTTGGCCCTGGAGTTCGACGAGAAAATGCTCATGAACGACACGGCTAGCACCTTGCGCACTTTGCAATCAATGAAGAGATTCGGTGTTCGTCTATCAATCGATGATTTTGGAACTGGCTACTCCTCACTGTCCCATCTACGGTCGTGTCCGGCCGACTACCTCAAACTTGATGGCTCATTTGTACGGGCACTTGGCGAAGATGAAACCGATGACCCCATCGTGCGCGGCATTGTGCAGTTGGCCCACAGCCTCAATATGGCCGTGATCGCCGAATGGGTCACAACCGACGCGCAAATCGAACGCCTACGCTTGCTCGGATGTGATTTAGTGCAGGGCTATCGCATCGGCCGACCCGTTGCTGCCACCGCATTTGGAGTGTCAGCCACTACGGTCTGATCTAGCCACTATGTCTGAATTCGCACCCCCAGTTCTGCCCCGTTGTTACCGACACCCCAACATGCCAACCGGCCGTTCGTGCACCCGATGCGGACGACCAGCGTGCGGTGACTGTTTGCAAGCCGTCACTATCGGCAGTCAGTGCCCTGATTGCATTAAGGCTTCCCGACCAGCTGCAACAGTTCGAGCGAAAGATTGGAATGCCTCACAAGACGCACTGATCACGCGCATCATCATCGCCCTGAACGTTGCAGTTTTTGTGTGGGTACTTATTGGTGACACCAATTCTGCCGGTTTTGGCAGCAGCGTCTCGGCTCGCGAAATTGATCTTGGCCTCAATAAGTTGCTGCTCTCTTTCAACCACGAGTGGTATCGCCTCATCACCTCTGGTTTCTTGCACTTCGGAATTTTGCACATCGCAATGAACATGTACTTGCTCTTTCAACTGGGCAAGTTGCTTGAACCGCCGTTAGGTCGACTGCGATATGGACTGTTGTACTTTGCTTGTTTGCTCGGCGGATCGCTCGGTGTACTTGTTCTTGAAGGGAGCAGCACTGGTCTACATGGCGGCGCATCTGGAGCAGTTTTCGGGCTAATGGGCGCTGCAGCAATTGGCATGCAACGCCGTGGAATCAATATCTTCCAAACCGGACTCGGCGCAACGTTGATGATCAACTTATTGCTCACCTTCACTATCCCCGGCATTTCAATCGGTGGTCACATCGGCGGAATCGTGATGGGTGCAATCTGCGGCAGCATCATGTTGCCGCCACCGCAACAAAAACAACCGCCGTGGTTGGGCTACGCAGTGCCTGTGATTGCCATCATCGGAAGCGTGATCGCCAGCGTTATCGTCGTTGGCTGAACCTGCAACACCCCTTCTCTAAGTTCTTTTCACGACTTCCCCTCGTTCCACATCCAAGCAGTATTGCTTGGCCATGAACCGGAGGTCAGTCTTGACCGAAGCACAACATCAACCTGATCGCCCGATTCCAGCTTGCGGAGTCGACCCCATCACATCAGCATCTCTTGCATCGCTGCTTGGCCACGCTCTCAATACTTCTAGCCGTACCGCCGATATCGCTGCTGTCCCACTTGATCGACAACTGATCGGGCATGGTGTTTTACTCTTTGAAAACGGGGCTCGTTACCTTGACAACATCCGCCAAATGTTGGCTATTTCACTCGATCACCACGACACACCCGACGTCATTTTGTATTCATATCGAGATCACGATGTCCTGGATGAAGATGACATCTACGAGTTTGATCTCACATCGGCATGGTTGGCAAGCCAAGGGATTCAACTCATCGACTGGTTCGTTGTCACCAAGCGCAATGCGCGCAGCATCCCCACCGAATTCGGTCGCTCAAGTAACTGGACCAACTGAAGTGTCACGACTCTTTCGCACGCGCAGTCCTGCTGCCCGCATGCGATGCAACAGTTCACGACTCGTCACTTCGATTGCTCCTAACGCGATCGCTTGCACGCGATATGACTCCGGTAAGTCGTAATGGTCGCGATGAAACCCACGTTCAGGAATTTCTAACGTTGCAGCAAATGCATGCAGTTCATCCAAACTTGTATCGCTGACCATGTGGCACCAATGGCGCTCTTTGTGCCACCATCGGCACTCATCGACAAAAATCGCCACGACTTAACGTTGGCGGGGTTTGCGGACCTTCACCGGAATGGGCTTCACCTTGGAAGCCTCTCCAATGACGCGCGTTCCGATTGCACCGATACCAATCGCTGCACCAGCGACGATCAAGTTCACAATCCAAGAAGCCATAACTTGCAACTTACATCACCAATGGGTCGACTTGCTTGTCGCACCCAGTTTTCAGTGTGCCTCACTCAAGAAGCCAGATTTACCGATTCCTTGTGAGGAAATGTAAGACCGATTCAAGTGGGCCTAAGTTAAATCTTTTGAGCCACAAGGTCGCACAGTAAACCTGTATGAGCCAAATCACGACCGCAATCGGAATGAGCTGCCAAAGTTCAACTTTTTGAAACAAGCCCAGGCCCCACGGAGCAAATATGAACAACATTGCGAATGACTGCGAAATATAGGTGGTCAGCGAAACCTTTCCGGCTGGCTTCATCCAGGCAATAAGTTGCGGTTGCTTTCGAATCATTGCCAAGATGGCCCCGAGATAGCCGATTGAAAGAAGTGGCGCGGTGATCATCGACACCAAAGTAAGGCTCAAATAGATTGATTCCGAACTTTCTGGCGCCTTCTCATTAACTAGCCACCCTGTAGCGATTAAAAGTTGAATTGGTAATCCGATGATGAACCCGACTTTGAACATCTTGGAAATGTTTTCATCCGAGGTTGATGGTTTCAGAAAATTACTTCTTGAAGCACGTACACCCACCAAAAATGCAACAAAAGCAACGACTCCTTGGATAAAAACCAGGGTTGGGAGAGTTTCTAGCCAATAACTAGCGCGAGCACCTATTGATTCAAAATATGTGCCATTGAGCATCAACGTATCGAGTTGTTCCGCCCTTTTAGAGGAGAACGAAGCACTCAGATCTTCTTCCGGCAGGTATCGATCGACGAGCATCAAAAGTGCGGAAATAATCAACAAAATGGATGCAAATACTCCAAAAGTTATCCGAGTCCAGATCTTTAGGACTTTTTCTGGGCGAAAGAAGAACGGTATAAGGACAAGCCCAAACAAGCCGTAAACAAAGAGGATCTCACCGAACCATAGAAGCGTTCCATGAATAACGCCGAGTGTTATGAGAAACAGACACCGCTTGATCCAACGAGCCCGATTGGCCTTGTCGCCCTTCATTATGTAACTCGAGCTGTAGCCAAAGAGAAATGAAAATAGCAAGTAGAACTTGCCTTGAAGGAGGGCAAAAATCAGAAAGCCGGCCATCGAATTGGCGGGACCATCAAGATAAACACCGTGAATGGCATCGCCGTTACTGCTTAGGGCCACATACGGAATATTCACAACCAAGATACCGAGAAGCGCAAACCCTCGTAATGCATCTGGAGCAATATCTCGCGACTTCAGACCCGTCTCGCTACTCATGTGGTCTGTGGTGATGAGCGAAGGATAACTGCATTAATCTCCTCCGCTCACAGAAATTCTCTTTTATAAGAAGTGTCGCCCTAAAAGACGTCTTCAGTGAGCGCAGCCACAACCCGAACCGCATCCACCACCAGAACGTGGCGCAGGCGCTGGAGCAGCCGAACCCGACGACGCACCAACCGAGGCAAATACTGACAAAAGTCGCACCGCATTTTCGTGGCCTTGCGGGCACGTTGCCGGATCGCTGGCTTCAGCCATCGGACGGCGCACTTCAAAGGTGGTTTCACAAGTCTTGCAACGGAAGTCGTACAACGGCATGTCCAAGAGTGTAGGCGTCTGCTTGACTTATGACATGGCCTCAAACGACCCAATGACTGCACACCCCGCAGGCTCAACGATTCTCGACACTCGACTCGATGAAACCACTCAAACTGGCGAACCAACGGTGGCCCACATTGTCAAAGTTGAGCCAGGCGAAAGTGCTCAGGCCAAAGTCATGGAGGCCCGCATTTACGGCAGTCCCCTAGAGGCATTGTGTGGTCACGTGTGGGTTCCATCGCGCGACCCCAAGAAATTACCGATGTGTGAAGACTGCAAGTCGATCTACGAGATGTACCGCATGATGAACGATGGGCTCAATGAGCAACCATCCGACTGAGGCCGACCAAAACTCAGAGTTGCGTATTCGACCAGCCGCCCGAGCGCTGCTTCTCACGCCGAGCAAACACATCTTGTTAGTGCGTTTTGAATTCCCTGCGGGCACTCGCTGGGCTCTTCCAGGTGGAGGGCTTGACGATGGCGAAGACCATGTCACCGCACTGCGCCGTGAACTCATTGAAGAAGTCGGATTGCACAACCCAGAGATCGGTCCCCATATTTGGACGCGCGAACATCGCATTGCGTTTATCAATGGACAATGGGATGGACAACGCGAACACATTCATCTCGTGCAGGTTCCCGAAATCTTCGAGCCCCAGCCTGCTCTTGACTGGGACACGTTGAATGCCGAACACCTTTTTGAATTGCGCTGGTGGCATATCGATGAAATTGCGGCAGCACAGACCACATTTGTTCCCTCCGGACTACACACCCACGTAATGAACATCATTGAGAACAGAATTCCTTCGTCGCCGATCAACGTCGAGATCTAGAGTTATCCCGTGCCCGACCTCCATTCAATAATCACTTTTGCGATTGCATCAGTTGCACTACTCCTCATTCCAGGACCGGCAGTCATTTATGTCCTCAACCGCAGCGTGTCTGACGGTCGCGAAGTTGGTTTGGCCGCAGTTGCTGGCCTTGAACTTGGCAACTTCGTACACGTCATTGCTGCTTCAGTTGGACTTTCAGCAGTGCTCGCTACATCAGCTACCGCTTTCAATGTGGTGAAGTGGCTTGGTGTCGGCTATCTCGTTTTTGTGGGTATACGAACGCTGTTGCGTCAGCCAATTGATATTGAAAATGAGGCGACAACAACAACTTTGCGTCGCTCATTCACTCAAGGAATCATCGTCAATACTTTGAATCCGAAAGTTGCGTTGTTTTTCGTGTCGTATCTTCCGCAATTCATTGACGCCGACAAAGGAGCTGCCTGGTCGCAGGCGCTGGTTCTCGGAACAACCTTCGTACTGATTGGTTGCATTACTGATGGTATGTACGCACTCACCGCCAGTGCTTTACGTGCCAAGTTGTTGAGCGGACGTACTTTGCCTTTTGTGCAGCGTTACGTTGCCGGCTCTGTCTTCATCGCTCTCGGCCTCGTCGCCGCCACCACATCACCTTCATCATCCAAATAACTTCGTGCTTCTGGTGCAGAATCGTCACGAAATACGCAACGATTCTGCACCAGAAGCACAGGGTTATCTGAAGTTTCGGGCGGCGACTTGGGCAGCCAGCGAAAGTGGCGCGATGTGTTCGGCGACAATATTCACCACACCTTCATAACGCTGCAGACGACCGCGCACTAGCAACGCTCCCGCACCGCGAGCCACTGGCCGAAAACGTTTCCAACAACCCACCGACACCACCACATTCATCAAACCTGTTTCATCTTCGAGACTGATAAATGTTGTTCCTTGAGCAGTTGCCGGTCGTTGACGGTGAGTCACTGTGCCAGCAACCCACACTTTGGTTTGTTCAGTCGTCAACAATTGATCTGCGGGCACCACGCCATACGCATCAAGTTGTTCACGCAAAAATGACGTGGGGTGTCCATTAGGTGACACACCTGTCGCCCACAAATCGGCAACCGCAACTTCGAGTGGTTCCATACCTGGCAACATCGGCGCCTGTGTCCCCGTTGCTAACCCCGGCAATCGATCTCGGCGCGACTGTGCCGCCGCACCAACTGCCCACAATGCCTCGCGACGTTCAAGACCAAAGCACTCGGTGAAAATTCCGCCTGTTGCCATGGCTTCAAGTTGCGGAAGAGTCAACTCATCAACGCGTCGTACCAAATCTTCGGCATCAACATAATCACCGCGTAACGCCCGTTCATCTTCAATCTGTTGCGCCAGCCCCGAGCCAATTCCACGAATTGAACCCAGTCCCAAACGCACCGCAAAACCACCGTGGCTTTCTGCACACTCTTCAAGAGTTGCCTGCGCACCAGATGCCAATAGGTCTGGCGTGCGCACCACCACTCCATGCCGACGCGCATCTTGCGCCAACGAATGTGGACTCCAAAAGCCCATCGGTTGCGCATTCAGCAACCCCGCATAAAAAGCTGCAGGCTCATACAACTTCAGCCACGACGATGAATACACCAAGTATGCGAACGACACCGAGTGACTTTCAGGAAATCCATAATTGGCAAAGGCCGCCATCTTGTCAAAAATCTCATCGGCGATATCACCAACGATTCCACGTTCGGCCATCCCCTCATACAAACGCTGTCGCAATAACTGCATGCGTTTCTGGCTGCGCTTTGAACCCATTGCTTGTCGCAACTGATCGGCTTCAGAAGCCGTGAACCCAGCAACATCAATTGCCATCTGCATCAGTTGTTCTTGGAATAATGGAATCCCCAATGTTTTGCCCAAGCTATTTTCGAGCAACGGATGTAAATACGTAATGGGTTCTTGACCGTTACGCCGGCGAATATATGGATGTACCGAACCACCCTGAATAGGACCTGGTCGAATGAGTGCAACCTCAACAACTAGGTCATAGAAACGACGGGGCTTGAGCCGTGGCAATGTTGCCATTTGCGCACGCGATTCAATTTGAAAAACACCAACCGTGTCAGCTCGACACAACATCGCGTACACGTCATCGTCTTGTGGCAGCGCTGCCAAATCAATCGTGACACCTTTATGACGTTTCACTAGATCAACCGCGCCGTGTAAGGCCGACAACATTCCGAGACCCAACAAGTCAAACTTCACTAATCCAGCCGCTGCACAATCATCTTTATCCCATTGCAAAACACTGCGATCTTTCATGCGCCCCCACTCAACGGGACACACTTCAATCACTGGGCGATCACAAATCACCATTCCGCCCGAATGAATACCAAGATGACGTGGCGCATCTTCAATCTCGGCAGCAAGTTCTAAAACCAACGGCGGAATGGCTTGATCAACACGACCCTCGGGAGTTTTCTCCGGAGAGTTTGCGGCTACATTGCGCCACATATCCATCTGCTTTGACCATGCATCTTGTTGGCCAGGCGCATACCCAAGAGCCCGCGCCATATCGCGCACCGCCGAACGCGCGCGATACGTAATCACATTGGCTACTTGCGCAGTGTGGTGACGCCCGTAGCGATTGAAAACATATTGAATGACTTCCTCTCGCCGACCGCTCTCAATATCAAGATCAATATCGGGCGGACCATCGCGATCGGGTGACAGAAAACGTTCAAACAACAATCCCAACGACACCGCATCGGCTTTGGTGATGCCGAGCGAATAACACACCGCACTATTAGCCGCACTTCCGCGACCCTGACAAAAAATATCGGAGTCATTGCAGAACTGCACGATGTCCCACACCACCAAGAAATAACCCGCAAACCCGAGCAATTCAACGACTTCAAGTTCATGATCGATTGTTTTCCACGCCCGCGCGCGAATGCTCAGGTCTTCCCCACTTTGCGGACGTTCTCCATAACGACGTCGCGCGCCTTCTTCGGTGAGTCGTCGCAAAAATTGCATCTCGGTCAAACCATCAGGACACGGATACGGCGGCAACTTTGGGGCCACGAGCGATAAATCAAATGCTGCAGCGCGACCAATTTCGGACGCTAAATCAACGACACCTGGATACCGCGCAAATCGCCGTGCCTGTTCAGCACCACTTCGCAAATGTGCTGTTGCCGCTGCCGGCAAACAGTGATCAATCTCATCAAGACTGCAGCGTTGATTCACCGCAGCGATTGCCGTTGCTAATCGTCGCGCTGATGGTGTTGCGTAATGAACATTGTTTGTGGCAATGCACCGCACATCAGCGCGCGCTGCCAACTCGGCCATTGCATCATTGCGCGCCGAGTCAAGTGGGTCACCGTGATCCCACAGTTCAACCAACACGCGATCTCGACCAAAAGCTGTAATGAGTTTTTGTAGTTCGCGCAATGCCGCACTCGGACCATGATCAACCAATGCCGAAGGCACTGCACCTTGTTGACAACCCGTCATCACCCACCAATGTCCCGCACCTACGTCAGCAAGATCGGGCATCGTGCAACGTGGATCACCCTTGCTGCCGGCCAACTGCGCCAGGCTCAACGCTCGCGCCAGACGCGCGTATCCCGCAGTGCCATCAGCCAACACAACGAGGTGTTGCGCACCCGCAGATGATTGAACAGTGATTTCGCTACCGAACACTGTCGGTAAGCCCACCACGCGCGCCGCCTCAGCAAAACGCACCACGCCATACAGCCCGTTGTGATCGGTCACGGCGAGTGCAGTCAGACCCAAGCGATGAGCCTCTTCGGCTAACTCTTCTGGATGCGATGCCCCATCGAGAAACGAAAAGTTTGAGTGACAGTGCAGTTCGGCATACGGCACAACAGGCCGAGGTGTGCCTCCAGTGGGCGTGCGATCAGGTTCGGGCGTAACTAGCGGGTTGCGGGCCGACTGAACGACCGGCGACGACGAAGATTGTGATGATTGGGGTTTACGGCCCGACAAACGGGCTTCAAGTTCAGACCATGTTGTTGGCCCTTGCATTCCCCATGTCGACCCCATGTCGACAGGCTAGCGAACATATGTTCGTATGCCAAGAGGAACGTTTTTCGGAATGTTTAGGCGAGCGCCTGCACAACATCAGCGATCAGATCATCGGAGTGCTCAAGCCCACAACTCATCCGCACTGTTCCCGGAGTGATGCCACTGTCAGCCAATTCTTCAGGAGTCATTCCGGCATGAGTTGTCGAGGCCGGATGCGTCACCAAAGTCTCGGGCCCACCCATCGATGTTGCGGCATGACACAACTTCACCGATCGCACGAACTTGGCTCCGGCATCTAGGCCACCTGACAATTCAAATGACAACACGCCGCCATGCATGCGGTACTGACGTGACGCCAATTCAAACTGCGGATGAGATTCAAGACCCGGATGCCGCACCGAAAGAACTGCTGGGTGCGCTTCAAGAGCCCGACCAATCGCTACAGCGTTCGCACCTTGCTGACGCAAACGTGGACCAAGTGTGCGCAAACCGCGCAAACCATTCAATGCATCAAACGGCGAAGCACATGCACCTTGCAGAACAGCAAAGCTCCACAACGCATCAATAAGATCACGTTCGCCCGCAACAACACCAAGAGTTGCATCGTTGTGCCCTGCCATCGCCTTAGTTGCAGAGTGCAAAACCAAATTCACACCATGATCAAGCGGACGTGAACCAAGTGGTGTCGACAACGTTGAATCCACAACAGTTATTGGGCCTTTGATTGAACCCAAGTCATCAAGATCAACAATGTCGAGCAACGGATTTGCTGGAGTTTCAGCAAACACCATCATGGTTCGACCAGGAATCACTGCTTCAGTAAATGCTCCGAGTTTGGTGCCATCAACAAACGTGACATCAATACCAAATCGCGGACACACGCCAGCGAGCAACTGCATCGTGCCGCCATACAACTGCTTCTGCGCAACGATGTGATCGCCCTTTGAACACAAACCAAGAATGACACCAGCGATTGCGCCCATTCCAGATGCATACGCTCGCGCCGCTTCGGCACCTTCAAGTTCGGCGACTGCACTTTCAAATGCCTGCACCGTGGGATTGCCATGACGGCCATAGAACTTTCCCGCTTTGGTTGAGTACGCCATCTTGCGACCCTCTTCCAGCGAACCCATCTCATAGGTCGTTGACGCGAACATGACTGGGGCCATAGATATCTGATCGTCGGGGCGACCCGCACTAATCGCCAAAGTCTCGGGCTGAAGTTCTGATGGTTCGTGATTCGGTGAAGTGTTCATGGTGATTCCGAGCGTTGAAAGCATCTCTAGTCAACCATCAAACGGCTGGTCAACGAACCCGAATTACCGACGAATCACCGATTTATCTCGGCCTCATCAGAAAATTTCAGTCAAGACAAACAAACTTTCAAGAAAAGTGCAATGTGTCGTCTTTTAAATACTCACTACCCATGACAACAAATAGTGCTCAAGTTCCGAGCGCTCCCTACCGATAAAGGCGATAACTGTCATGACACTTATAGAGAACCACTTCCCTAGATCAACCGAATCAAAGCTTCGTCCCACCGTGGCCGGAGCTAATGAACAACACCCCGAGGGCGAATCAACCCCTCGAGCGTTGGTGACCTTGATCCACAACTCCGACCGCCGTTCGGTCGAAGCCGCCCTTCAGCGCATCGGCTACGTCGTGCGCTCAACCAACGATCACACGGCCGCCGAAGTCATGCTTCGCTCATTTGCCCCCGACCTCATCGTGATTGACGCTCGCGACGCTTACCCGCTTCCGAACAACCTCATGGCTCAACTGCGTCGTTGCCCCGAGATCTACATCGTCGTTGTTGGTGCCAACTCTGATGATCAACGCATGACCGTTCTGCGCAATGGCGCCGACCACGCACTTCCTAGCGAAGTCTCACCCGACGAAGTTGCCGTGCGCTGCCAAGCTTTGATGCGTCGCTCACGTCAGTTTGCTCAAGCAATTGCCGGTGATGGTCAACCCAAGAACCTATATTTCGGTCCGCTTGATATTGACTTTGGCCGGCGCGAAATTCGTGTCAACCGCTACCCCATCGCTTCAACTCGCCTTGAGTTCGATCTGTTCTCACAATTGTGTTTGCGCCCACTTGAGGTGTGTAGCCGTGTTGAATTGCTCGAAAGTGTTTGGGGTCCGCACTGGGTCGGCGACACTCACGTTGTTGACGTTCACTTGTCAAACTTGCGTCGCAAACTTACTGAGCGAGCACCAGAGTTACGTTTCTTGCACACGGTACGTGGCATCGGTTTCCGTCTTGCTGATGACCTTTTGCAATTAGCGAAGCATGATCTTGCATCGTCACGTTCACTCGAATCTCAAACTGCGTCAAGCAATTCCTGATCAGGCATACTCGGCGGTCAGCCACCATTGACCGGCCGCCACTTCAGCAAGATACGCACACTGCCCGTCGGGCTGTTCGATTACCAACTGGAATCGGGCAGCCCGACGAGCGCGTTGATCCCACCAACGCTCATCAACTGGCCACGGCCCAGCCCACGCCAGAATGCGATACGGCTGACCACGTTGCAACAAAGTTGTCGGCGTAGCGCTCACCAGTCCGCGCCCATTCACGGCGACGACCCGACCATGGACATCGGTTACTTCAACAAGCAATGGGTCGTGATGCACAACTGCGGGCGCAGGTGCGGGTAACGAACCAGGCCACTCTGCGGCGTCGGCATCTTCATCAGGGCGCAAAACAAGTTGTTGCCCGACACCTCCAGAATCAGCACTGCCAATATCAGCGAAACACACCATCTCGTACACCTCACGCGGGTCGCGTCCACCCCGCCACGATGCAACCGTGACGCTCTGTGGTCCTAGCAAACCAATGACCCGCGTAATCGCCCGTGTTGCATTGTCGTCGGCTTCTGATCGACCACCCCAAAAACCGACTTGTGTACCCGCATCAGAACGAATATCAATCGGGGTGACCCGCAACAAAGTGACACCAGCCGTTGGTGGTTCGGAGCCGTTGATCCAACCATCAAGTTGCCAACGCACACGATCAAGCAATGTGGCCGAACGCATTCCTTCGGCCCGATACCACACGCGTTGTGAACTTTCACTGTGCTCACTCTCGGCTTCAACTTGCACACGCGTACATACTTGTCCACGTTCGTGGAAGTAGGCACCTAATTCATCGGTGAGTGCTTTGGCCGCAAAGACCAACATGTCCAGTTGCAACAACGGATCATCAAAGACCCGAGACATTGTTAGATCAGGTGGTGGCGGAATCGTTGATGGTGGCGTGTCGTCGGTGCCGTTCGCCAAGCGATGCAGAGTTTCACCAATCGCACCGAAACGCCCCACCAGATCGGTCACCGACAAACGAGCAATATCACCAAGTTGTCGCAAACCAAGTCGTTCCAGAAGATCAACTAAGTCTGGCGAACATCCGACAACTGCAGTTAAAACTTTCACCGCATACGGCGCCAAGAATCTTGCAGTTGCTTCGTGTCCAGGCTCAATAACCACTGGTTCACCTCGACGCGATGATGAACGCGCGGCCAATGTTGCAGCGATACGACCATCGGCAATACCAACGCCCAAACCTCCACCTGCTGCGATGACCTCATCAACATTCAGACCCTGATTGGCATGAGACAAACCTTCGCGCGCCAATGCAAGTAGGCGCACTGCCAAAGCATCGTCGCCGCCGACGTAACGCGATGGTCCACGTGTGGCTAATAACAATGACCCTGGATTTTCAACATCAATCAGTGGAACCAAAGCACCTATTGACTGCACGAGCGGTTCGTACATACGCGCATCACGATCAGCGTTAAACGGAACGATCACTAAATGTGGACATGCGCCTTGTGCTTGCCGTCGTCGCTGCCCGGGACGAACTCCTTCACGCCAAGCCAAAGGTGAACAGGACAAAACTCGTTGCGCGTGAAAAACCGCAAGTGGTTGTGCGACGTGAAAAGTTTCGGGCTCATGCAAGATTGCTGCAGAAATTGGCCACGCCGGAGTATGCAAAACCGCGCAACGCGGTGGCTGAATAGCGGGCATCGATTAACCAACGCGACGCAACGGGATAACCACGCCAGTGTTTTCTGCTGCTTTTTCAACCGGACTCAATTGCCCCTGATGATCGGGCAACCACACCTGCTGTTCAGTTGTGCGGGCCCTTCGGCGACCATCAAGTTGCAACAACACTTGACGTCGTTGCAGATGACCGTAACCCAAACCAACGCCTTGCCATTGTTGAGTTGTCGCGGTAAGTCGTACATCAGCTGACAATGAACTCGCCAAAGACTTTGCTTCACCCACAACAACCAAAACACCACCGCGCGACTGCACCCGAGTTTGCAAACGGCGTAACAACGATGTCGACAACGAACTCACAACGCGTTGCCCGAGTAACAGCACATCAACTCCGTCGACCAGAGCCGATAACGCCGCTGCGGCATCGCCTTGTTGTCCAGAGGTTCGCGAACCCCCCGTTGGGTCGGCAACAAAAACCGTTCGCTCAAGCGCAACACCTAAATCGGCAGCAGCCTGCACTCCACAACTCGGCAAGCCCACAACACCGGCCCACGAACCCGCTCGGGTCGGAGCCACCAAAACCGCCAAAGCACACGACATCGCCGCCGAACCCACACACGCCACGGTGTGCCCACGAGTCAACGCCAATGGAGTGGGGTCGTCAGCGTTCAGCCCAAAAAGTGGAGCGAGAGTTTGATGAACGGGCAATAAGCGCTCGCGCGCCAGAGTCATTTCAGACAGGGTCATTTCAGACAGGGGACCCGACAACGATGGCGAGAGAGATGAAACACGAACCGACGACATGCCCCGACTCTAGCGAACAGGTGTTCGTAAGTTTCAGGCGGATTTTTTCTTGAGCTGATCGAGAAACTCGATGAAACCCCGAGCGCCCATCGCGAAATGGTCGGCCCCCAGGTCACGAGCGTGCTTCTCATCCCGAATCGCACCTCCGCCTAAGACCACCGGCACATCAGAGCCAATTGCCGCCCGCAGAGAGGTCAAGGTGGCAGCCGCTGCAGCTTCAGACTCAACTGACGTCACGCTCACACCCACGGCAACCAAATCGGTCATTTTGCTGGCGGCGTGCACGAACGATTGCGCCGGAGTGTCCCCGCCCAGGTCGAGCACTTCCCATCCCTGCAGGCGCAACAAGTCACCCAACATCGCCAAAGCCAATGCATGCCGCTCGCCAGTTGGGCCGCCAATCAACACCTGGCCGCGTCGGCGACCTCGTGGCCGTGGACTCATCTGACCTACCAGACGAGTCGCGATCGCGCTGGCCTGATGTTCAATCGCAATATCAATTTCACCGGCTGCCCAAGATGCGCCAATTGACGCAATGGCCGGCGACAGAATTTCGAGGTACACCCGCTCAACATCAGCGCCTGCATCAACGGCTCGCTTAACAACTTCTAATGATCCGCTCGAATCTCCGGCGATCAAACACCGTTCAAGTTCTTCGGCATAGTTCGTCGTGCGACGCGCATCGCCCGAGGTGGTCGTGCATTTTTTGGGCTGATTCTTTGCTTCTTGGAACTGCCGCAGCGCTTCTCGCGGCACATGCCACACTCCGCTGACTTGGTAGCCCTCTAAACGGCGGCTCTTCACATAGCGGTAGACCGTCATGTAGCTCACGCCGAGGACCTCTTTAACCTCGTCAAGTGTCAGTACATTTGTCTCCACAGCGACAGGCTAAATGCACCTCACAGTGCATGAGAGATTGTGCGATGACAAATAAGTCGCCTACCAAAAGGACTTTTGGCCCTATTCAGGACCGCTTCACGACCTGTTACTGGCCTGTTAACCGGGCGCGAGCCGCTCGGCTGCGTTCAATCAAATGTGCTGGTACACGGCTGTCAATCACCACTCCGCCTTCAGAAGGCGCACTACTTGCGGCCGGCGCTTCTTCGGCTGCCACCAGGTCTTCAAAGGCTGGCGGAACCATTCCGGGCTTCCAGTACTGGTATAAATCGCGCACAATGTCTTGCAAACCAGACGAATCAAAACCCTTTTCGAGGTCGACCGTAATCATGTTCTGGTACACGTGAACGCCAGCCACACGACCAGTGGCGAAGAGGCGGCGGGCCAATTCAGCCGACGGGGTGATCGACGAAAGAGCGTGCGCATTGGTGTCGGACGACAAGAAACTCTCGTGACCCATACCCGACAAACTGCGGTTGGCCTCAAAACGGACAATTCCGGGGCGACGACTTTGCTTTTCAACGACGACAACAGGCTGACCCATGAGACAACCTTAGTTCGCACGCGGTACGGTCACAGCACTGTCTCTATTTTCGTCAATCATTTCACTTGTCACACAGGAGCACCAGAACATGTCTCAACCCACTCTCGAGCAATTCCAAGCCGATGCCCTCGCCTTTTTGGAGGCCAATGCCCCACGTAAAGAGGCTGAGAAGAAATTCGTCTGGGGTGAAGGGGCCGACAAGGTCGCGATGTTTGAAGAAAAGGATCGCCAGTCAGAAAAACTCGATGTCGCTGAAGCGTGCGCATGGCGACGCAAGAAGTTTGACGCAGGCTTCGGATACGTCTTTGGATCCGAGCAATACGGTGGTCGTGGATTGCCGGTTGCGTACTCACGCGCCTATGACGCGCTCGAAGCAAAATACGAAATCCCGAATCAGAGTTGCTTCACCATCGGACTCGGCATGGTAGCCCCCACCATCGTTGACCATGGTTCAGATATCGCTCGCGAACTGTACGTGCGCAAGATGTATCGCGGTGACATCGTTGGCTGTCAGTTGTTCAGTGAACCAGGTGCTGGTAGCGACCTCGCGAACCTCAGCACAAAAGCCGAACGCGATGGTGACGAATGGATCATCACCGGCCAGAAGGTCTGGACAAGTGGAGCGCATTACAGCGACATCGGCGAAATTATTGCTCGTACCGATTTTGATATGCCCAAACACAAAGGCCTCACCGGGTTCATTGTTGACATGCATGCGCCAGGTGTAGAAATTCGTCCATTGCGCCAGATGACTGGTGGAGCGAGTTTCAATGAAGTCTTCTTCACCGAAGTTCGCGTTCGTGACGATCATCGACTCGGTGATGTCAACAATGGTTGGAATGTTGCACTCACAACTCTCATGAACGAACGCGCCGCAATCGGTGCCGGTGGTGGAGGCGGAGGCTTTTTCACTCGCGTCATCGAGATGGTCAAGTTTTATGAACTCGACAAAGATCCCGTCGTACGCGACGAACTCGCCAAGATCATCATTCACAACAAAGTCGCCGGTTACAACAACCAACGCGCGATGGACAAGATCAAGTCGGGCCAAATGCCTGGACCAGAAATGAGCATGGCCAAACTGGCTGGCACTGCCAACATGATGCGCCTCGGTGATTTCGTTTCAATGGTGCTCGGACCAAAACTCATTGCCGATAGTGGCGAATGGGGCACGTATGCCTGGAATCAATTGATTCTTGGTACACCTGGCGGACGTATCGCTGGTGGCTCTGATGAAGTCATGCGCAACATCGTTGCCGAACGAGTTTTAGGTATGCCCAAAGATCCGGGTATCGACAGCAAGAGTGCCTTCAAAGACCTCAAAAAATAGTTTCTGGTGGCAGGAAATGACGGTTTCCCGTCATTTCCTGCCACCAGAAAACCCAATGCATGAGTCATTAAAAGAGCGTCGGTGAGGCATTTCGATCTATTCGCGGGGTTCCGGGCCACGGCACGAAATTGTCCATAAAAGCCCAGCTCCGGCGATGAATTGCCGACGGACCGTAGCCCTGCAACGCCGTGCGGTGCCAGTGACACGGGTAACCCTTATTGGTGTCAAGGCTCCACAACGGGTAATCAATAGCGAGTTCTCGCATCAATCGATCACGTGTCACCTTGGCCAAAATCGATGCTGCAGCGATCGACAAAACCGAGGTGTCGCCTTTGACCTGCATCACAACTTTCGGGATCAGCGGTGTCACAAAATCCCAACTGCCATCAACTACTGCTGCATCCGGAACAACTGAAAGTTGAGCGAGAGCTCGTTGCGTTGCCAAACGTTGGGCATCGGCCATTCCTAACTCGTCGCATTCAAGATGTGATGCGTAACCCACCGACCATGAAGTGCACCACGAAGCAACGGTGTCGAACATGGCCTCGCGTGATTTTTCAGTGATTGATTTGGAGTCGCGCACTCCAGCGAGATCACCGGTCAACGGGAGAATCGCCATTCCAACGGCAAGTGGGCCCGCCCATGCACCCTTACCCACTTCGTCAACACCGACGATGATGCGATGACCCGCATCATGTAACGATTGCTCAAGATCTCGAGTCGGCACTTTTGCCGACACCCGAGATGCCATCAGACCAACCGCAATCCTGGAGTTCCAGCGACAACGTTGCCGATCACAACAAATAGTGAACCTGGCGCAGTTAAACCAGCAACTGCTGCAGGATCAACCGCCGCAAGCAATCCGCCAGATGTCTGCGGATCAAAAGCCACGATGTCATAGGCAACATCAACACCGTCGGCCAATGTCACGCGAGTTCCGACCGCGGTTCGATTACGCGCGTCTCCCCCAGTTCGTACACCGCGTTGCGCCGCTTCAAGAACGCCTGGATATACCGGCAACTTCGCAGTATCAATTTCAAATGTGCAACCAGAACGCTCGGCCATTTCCCAGCCGTGACCAGCAAGTGCAAACCCCGTCACGTCGGTGACTGCATGAACACCACTACTTGCTTGCAAACGTTCGCTGGCGTCGCGGTTCAGTTGACGCATACCAGCGATAGCAGCGGCCTTGTCTGAATCGGATCCACCAGCAAGTGCGATTCCGGTTCCGAGCGGTTTCGACAAAAGCAACACGTCACCTTCACGTGCTCCACCCTTGGTGAAGACGCGATCAGGATGCACAATGCCTTGAACCGCTAATCCAAAAATTGGTTCGGGGTTACGAATGGTGTGACCGCCCGCAACTGATCCACCAGCTTGAGCCATCACATCTGAAGCCGCAGCAAAAATCGCAACGATCGCTTCACGCGGAAAGTTCTCGGGGAAAGCCGCCACGTTGACTGCCATCAGCACTTTTCCACCCATCGCGAACACATCGCTACAGGCATTCGCCGCCGCAATCGCCCCAAAGTCAGATGGATCATCAACAAGTGGCGGGAAAAAGTCGGTCGTACTGACCAGCGCGATGTCGTCGCTGACTTTGTAGACAGCCGCGTCGTCAAAGGGAGCAAGACCGATTAACAGCGACGGATCAACTGATGCTGGAAGTTCGTTCACAAGGCCTGCAAGTAAGTCTTTGCCCCACTTGGCTGCGCAACCGCCACAACTGGTCCACTCGGTCAATCGCAAAGGCTTTCCGTCAAACATTATTTCGGCCATAGAGCGAGCCTAGAGTGTCGAGATGTTCATCGTTGGTCCGTATGAATTCACCCGTGAAGATGCTCGCAATACTTTGTTGGCCGCGCCAAAGATTTTGACCGAGATGTCTGAAGGTCGCGATGGGTCGCTCGAACATCTACAGACCTCAATCAGCCAACTTCTTCACGGGCTGATCATCGAAAAACTAAGCGATGGCGAGATTGCCACAACTCTGCCCATTGTGTGGTCTGCCATTTCTGAAGCAACGCCTACCGTCAGAGCACTCGGTCATCTCCCGCCCGCACAGACCGGCAGCTTGTTACAGCTCAATGCCTCAAACGGCGGAGTGCCAAAGAAAGCAATCGATGCTGCGTACGTCGGCTGGAAAGGCGTTGAGGGCGACCGACAGGCGACGCGTAAACACCACGGTCGTCCGTTTCAAGCATTGTGCTTGTGGTCTGCTGAGGTGATGGAAACGTTGCGCTCTGAGGGACATCATGTTGTTCCTGGTTCGGCCGGCGAAAACATCACGGTGAGCGGAATCAGTTGGAATGATGTTCGGCCCGGAACCCGCATGCGAATTGGTGAAGTGCTGTGCGATATTTCGTCGTATGCAGTGCCGTGTAAACAGTTGGCGGAATTGTTTGTTGACCGAGATTTCAATCGGATTCACCACGACCGCGATCTTGCAAACAAGACCGCAAGTTGTCGTGTGTACGCAACCGTGGTTGAACGTGGCAACGTCTCTCCCGGCGACCCCATCACCTTCGAGCCCTAACCTCTTGGGCGCGCAAACACCCCGTTTTCGGGGGTCTATTTCCCCAACTACTAGAGAAGTCGCAGCAATTCAGCCAATGGCTCACGGAAATCGCGAGTCGGCGCATAACCAGCATCACGAAGCGCCTTATTGTCAAGAACGCTGTTCGCCGGACGAGGCGCCGGACGAGGCGGCTGCAACTCGGCAGTGGTGATCGGATGCACCATGCCCGGATCTTTACCCATTAGACGCACAATCTCTTGTACGAATTCGTACCAACTCACCGCACCCTGATTAGTTCCGTGGAAAATTCCGTCACGGCGATCAACAGCAAGACGATGCAACAACGGAGCGAGATCGGATGTAAACGTGGGATGGCCAATCTGATCGCTCACAAACGACAACGAATCACGTTCTTGAGCCAACTTGTGCACGGTCTTAACCATGTTGTTACCGAAAAAGCCACACACCCACGACGTACGCACTACTGCGACATCTGAACCATTAGCTAGCGCTTCAAGTTCGCCTGCCAACTTCGTACTGCCATACACACTTTGCGGATTGGGAGTGTCGGTTTCAATATACGGCCCAATTTTTGTACCGTCAAAGACATAATCAGTACTGATATGCACGAGATGTGCACCAACTGCATCGCTGGCTTCGGTTACCCATCGCACTGCGGTTCCGTTGACCAACATTGCAGTTTCAGCATTGTCTTCACAAGCATCAACAGCGGTGAAGGCCGCGCAGTTAATGACCGCATCTGGACAAATCGTCACTAGGGCTTCATGAACAGCCTCGCGGCTAGTGATATCAACTGTGTCAATATCAATTCCGATGGCTTCGTCACCAGCGGCGGTAATCACTCGCATCAAGTCTTGACCGAGTTGACCATTAGCTCCAGTAACGAAAATTTTCATAACTACGAGTTAATCACAGACCAGCGCGGGCTTTAAGCGGTTCCCACCAGGCACGGTTGTTGCGATACCACTCAACAGTTTCGGCAAGGGAGTCTTCAAAGGTGCGACCGAGCTTCCAACCGAGCGCCGAAACCTTGTCGATGTACACCGAGTAACGACGATCATGACCAAGACGATCGGCAAC
Source organism: Ilumatobacteraceae bacterium (assembly GCA_044358015.1). Taxonomy (GTDB): domain Bacteria; phylum Actinomycetota; class Acidimicrobiia; order Acidimicrobiales; family Ilumatobacteraceae; genus Casp-actino8. The sequence continues at coordinate 5,673 of JBIKOO010000019.1, read as the reverse complement.
TGGCGTAATTGAACTTTCATCACGTCCACACAATTCGAGCAAGCGATAGGTAATGTCGCGGTTAGTTATTTCGTTGTGCGCACCGATGTTGTACACCTGACCAACTTCGCCTTTTTGCAGAACGAGATGAGCGGCAATGTTGTGATCTTCGACATGAATCCAGTCGCGCACGTTGCCACCATCGCCGTATAACGGAACCTTCTTGCCATCGAGCAAGTTAGTTGTGAACAACGGAATCAACTTTTCAGGGAATTGATACGGGCCAAAGTTGTTTGAGCAACGGGTCACCACCACTGGCAATCCGTGGGTCGTCACATACGACAACGCAATCAAATCACTTGATGCTTTCGAGGCCGAATACGGTGAACGTGGGCACAAGATATCTGTTTCAGCAAACGAGCCTTCGTCAATGCTGCCGTAGACCTCATCGGTTGAAATATGCAAGAAACGCTGCACTTCAACTTGGCGCGCAACATCGCACATCACGTTCGTTCCATAAGCGTTGGTTCGCACAAACGCGTACGGGTCAACAATGGATCGGTCAACATGGCTTTCAGCTGCAAAGTGAACGACACCGTCGTGACCCTTCATCGCCGCCAGAACTGCATCAGCGTCACAGATATCGCCTTGCACAAATTTGCAACGCTTGTCATCAATCAGATCGTTGATACTTTCCATGTTGCCGGCGTACGTGAGCTTGTCGTAAATAGTGACGGTGTCGTCGCTATTTGCTAACAGCCATCGCACGTAGTTTGAGCCAATAAATCCTGCGGCTCCAGTTACAAACAGTTTCATCTCAGGTCCTCATGGGCCAGTAAGGGCGGCGGCCTGCAGGCAGGTCGGCACGCATCGGATTAGTTCGATCTCGTTCGCTCATGATCGGGTCGGCGACTCCCCAATCGGCGCCAATCACCGGATCATTCCAGGCGACTCCAAGTTCGTCGGCAGGGTTGTAATAACCATCTACAAGATAAGTCATCACAACATCGGTGAGTGCCGAGAATCCGTGAGCGACCCCGGGTGGAATGTAAACACCCACGTGGTTTTCGCCACTGATTTCCAGTGTCTGTGTGGCGCCGTCGGTGGGACCACCTTCGCGCAGGTCATGCAAGACCACGCGAATCGTGCCGACTGGCGTGTACCAATAATCAGACTGATGCATGTGATAGTGCAATCCAACTAACGCACCGGCTTGCTTGTTTGAACGGTTGCCCTGAATCATTTCACGGCCGTTTGGAAACCACTCACGGCGGTATGTCTCGATGAATAGTCCGCGCTGGTCTCCATGAAGCGTTGGTTCTACGATCCAAACACCATCAATCTTGTCGCTAGCTGTCACTTTGGGCATGTGTTTACTCCGTATCAATCTGGCAGTGATCGCCAATCATTAAGCGCAGAGCGCGAGGACGTTTTTGCGAACGAATCACTTCAGCTTCGCGTCCGATCAAACTGTCTTCAAGGCGCGTGATGTCAATGATGCGACTACGTTCCATGATGACTGAGTGTTCAACTTCACTATTTACTACTTCGCAACCGTTACCAATAGCAGTGAACGGTCCGATGAAACTGTCGATAATTCGAGCGTTTTTGCCGATCACTAACGGTCCGCGCAAAGTTGAATTACGAACGACCGCGCCCGTTTCGATAACGACACGTCCTTCAAGCGATGAATCTTCGTCAACATCGCCATCTACACGCGGTTCAATTACTTCGAGCAACAGACGATTAGCCTCAAGGAGCGGTGTCAATTTGCCGGTGTCGATCCACCAACCCGTGAGCAATTCTTGACGAACAATTCTGCCTTGATCAACAAGCCACTGAATCGCGTCAGTAATTTCTAGTTCTCCGCGAGGTGACGGAGCAATTGCACGCACCGCATCATTAATCGTGCGATCAAACAAATAGACGCCCACGAGTGCAAGATCGGTTGGCGGGTCTGCTGGTTTTTCAATCAAGCGAATGACGTTGCCCGCAGCATCAAGTTCGGCAATACCGAATCGGTGCGGATCTGGAACCTTCTTCAAAAGAATTTGCGCAGTTGGCGGTTCACTGCCGAGACGCGCCGATTCAAATGCATGAACGAAAGCAGCAAGATCTTGTTCAAGCAAGTTGTCGCCGAGGTACATCACGAAATCGTCCGCGCCCAAGAAATCGGCGGCGATCAAAACACAATGTGCAAGACCAAGCGGTTCGTCCTGCGGAATAAAAGTGATCTTGGCACCCCATTGACTGCCGTCGCCGAGTGCTTCCATCACTTCGGCGCGAGTGTCACCAACGATGACGCCGATTTCGGTGATGCCGGCCGAGACCATGGCTTCAATGCCGTAAAACAAAATTGGCTTGTTGGCAACCGGAACCAACTGCTTGGCACTGGTGTGAGTGATGGGTCGCAATCGGGTGCCGGCACCACCAGCCAAAATGAGGGCTTTCATGTCAACAAACCTCGTGGGATCAATCTGGTCGGGTTCGACCGTGTCTCTATTCTGCCATCTGCCGCCGCCCCGAAGGCGGTCTACGGATTCACCCGACGGGCGGAGGTCCGGCGGTGCCCGCGAAATAGGCCAAAACTGCGCCTGCCTCAGCGCCCAACACCAGAACATCCTTCTCATCAACCATTTCTGGGACAACCGGCAATGAATAACGCTGCACCCCACCAGAGGCCAGTGGCTTCAGATAGTCCGCGGTGTCAATCAAGTTAAGACCGGGATCGACAGTCAACGAGTTAACGGCAGCATTGATGAGTTCGCTCGTCCGCATCGGATTAGCGGTCGTTTGTTCAATAGCTTTTGAAATTGCAGCCTGCAAAAAGATCTGCTGTCGTTCGATACGGCCGAGGTCAGCGCGTCCGTCAATGTCCCATGATCCATCACGAAACACTTCGTAATAACGGCTTCGTGAGTACGCCAGCGATTGATATTGATCAAGTGTGTAACAACCAGGTTCAGGCACATTCAGCCCAGTGTTGATGTCGCGCGTTGGGTATTCAAAACAAATATCGACGCCACCCAAAGCGTTAACAATGTTCTTAAACGATGCGAAATCAACTTCGATGTAGTGATTGAGCGGAATCCCAAGGCTTCCTTGAATCGTGTTCACCAAGACGTCAGCACCATGTGAGTACGCCGAGTTCAAACGATCTTTGCCATGGCCCGGGATATCAATCCACAAGTCGCGAGGCACCGACATGATTGATGCTGTACCCAATTTGTTGTCGACATGCAAAATCATCACCGTGTCTGAACGACGCCCACCAGCTTCGTTAGCGCTTCCGATACCGCCATAGTCAGGACTATTGGGGTCGGATGTTTCGCGGGTATCACTGCCCACCATGAGGTAGTTCACAAACGGCCCGGCTTTGTCGTTGAGAATTCCGCCGAGTTCATCGGCCCGCGTCACGTTTGATTCTTGTTGTTTCGTCGCGATGACAAGACCGATCGCAGTGAGTGCAATGAACACCGCACCGATGGTGAGGGTGTTGATCTGCGGGAGGATTTTGCGTCGTCGTCGAGCAGTAGGACGCGGCGAAGACATGCCTTAGAAACTATTCGCACTCATCCCCTCACCCCCGTCATCCCCCAACCTTGGGCGCGCAAACGTGCCAAAACTGGCACTACCCAAGCCCAACAACTCGTCATAAGGCTTTCTTGGGTGTCAAACATGCCAAATCTGACATGTTTTCGCGCCCAACTGGGAATTAGCGGAGATGGATGATGTCGCCCACATCGAGTCGTTGGGTCACTCCGCATGAATCAAGCACGACGAGTCGCCCGTCGGCGTCAACGTCAAGCGCCCGCCCTTCCACAAATTCGCCTGACGGCAATTCAACGCGCACCGATCGTCGCAACGTTGACAATTTGGCTCGATAGCGCTCATGAAGTTGCGCTGGCGACAAATCAAGCAGTTGATCCAAAGCAACCAAAAGTGCTTTCAACACTGCGTCTCGTTCAATCGCGTCAGCTGCGAACTCTTGCAAACAGGCCGCACCTTCAGGCGCCCAACCAACATTGAGTCCGAGACCCACCACAACAAATTCAGGTACGACATACGACTCAACATCGGTCGTCATTTTCTTCATTGGTCCGGCGACCGACAAGATGCCGGCCAACTTGCGTCCACCAACCAATAAATCGTTGGGCCATTTCACGTCAACTTTTAATTTGCCATCATTCGCCGCCAAGACCGTTTCACTTGCCGCGGCTGCCGCCAACGCCACCGCATGGGTGAGGGCATGCGGAAATCGCGGCACGTCGCGCAACAACAGGCTCACCAACAGGTTCGCCCCATCAGGAGCCACCCACGTTCGGTCTAAGCGCCCCCGACCCGCCGATTGATAGTCGGTCACCAAAGCCACCCGACCAGTGGCACCGAGTCGCCCAGCCGCTAAGAGGTCATCGTTAGTACTTCCGGTCGTCGCCAACCACCGAACCTGCCAAGATTCCGGAAATTTCCCGATTTTTTCGCCAAAAATCGCCTCTCCGGGCAAGTTCTCGTCGTTTGGGGTGGCGAAAGGGGTCTCCATCAGACCAACATTGTCACTTGTGTCGACTAAACCCCTAACGAAGATCCTGATTGCCAACCGCGGAGAGATCGCAGTACGCGTGATCCGAGCCGCTCGAGAGATGGGAATCGCCACCGTGGCGGTGTATTCCGAACTCGATCGCAACGCACTTCACGTGCGTCTTGCCGACGAGGCCTACGCGCTTGGTGGCCAAACCGCGGCCGAGAGTTACCTCAACACCGAGGCAATTCTTGATGCGATTCGAAAGAGCGGCGCCGACGGCGTGCACCCCGGTTACGGCTTCTTCAGTGAGAACGCCGACTTCGCCGACGCCATCACCAATATGGGCGTGGCATTCATCGGGCCCCCAGGCGATGCAATTCGCGAAATGGGCGACAAAGTTTCGAGTCGTAAGGCTGCGTTGCGCGGCGGTTGCCCCATCGTTCCGGGCACCACTGAATTCGTCACAACTGCTGACGAAATTAAGAAGTTTGGTGCCGACTTTGGTTACCCCATCGCAATTAAGGCTGCCTTCGGCGGTGGCGGTCGTGGCATGAAAGTTGTGCAAAACGCCGAATCAGTACAAGAGGCGATGGACAGCGCGCAACGTGAAGCAAAAGCTTTCTTTGGTCGCGATGAAATTTATGTTGAGAAGTACCTCACCTGGCCGCGCCACGTTGAAGTGCAATTAGTCGGCGACCAGCACGGCAACTACGTCTGGGTCTCGACCCGCGACTGTTCAGCACAGCGTCGCCACCAAAAGCTCGTTGAAGAAGCTCCCGCCATTGCCATGGGTGAAGGTGTCGAAGAAGCTATGGGTGACGCAGCTGTTCTTGCTGCTCGCGCCGTTGGTTATTTCAACGCCGGAACCGTTGAATTCATTTACCAAGATGGCGAATTCTTCTTCTTGGAAATGAACACTCGTTTGCAAGTTGAACACCCTGTTTCAGAAGTCATCACGGGTATTGACCTCGTTGAATGGCAGTTGCGCGTCGCCGGCGGCGAGAAGTTGCCCATGACGCAAGAAGAAGTCACTGCTCGTCGTAACGGTCACGGTATTGAAATTCGTATCAACGCCGAAAACCCCGCAGGCGGAAAGTTCTTGCCGTCACCAGGCAAGATCACCAAGCTTGTTCCTTCCGATGGTTTTGGTGTGCGCTTCGACTCGGGCTACG
>JBIKOO010000151.1:0-3054 GCA_044358015.1 Ilumatobacteraceae bacterium | reverse complement strand
CACCAGTTGAAGGCGAGTCGATGCCCTTCATACCGAGGACGTCATAGCCTTCAGCGATGAGGGCTTCAGCAGCCTTGCGCTCGGCCGGAGGGTCGAACCAGGTGTTCAACCAAACAACCTTGACAGTTGCTTCGGGGTTCACGGCCTGGGCACCAAGGGTCCAGGCGTTGACTCCACGGACAACTTCAGGGATCGGGAATGAAGCGAGGATGGCAAGCTTGCCGGTTTCTGATGCGGCACCAGCAGCCATACCTGCGAGGTAGTCAGTGTCTTCGGCGGCGCCGTAGAACTGCGACAAGTTAGGAGCGCTCAAGTAGCCAGTAGCGAACTCGAAGCACACGTCGGGGTGAGCCGCAGCGAGTTCGACGAAGGCATCCTGGAATCCGAACGAGGTTCCGAAAATGACAGTGTTTCCGTCAGCGATGAGGTCTTCAACGGTCTGAACGACCTGGGGACCTTCGGGGACGTTCTCTTTGTAGGTGGTTTCAACCGCGTCACCGAGAGCTTCTTGCGCAGCAAGACGGCCTTCGTCGTGAGTCTGGGTCCAGCCACCATCGTTGGTCGGTCCGACGTATACCCAAGCGGCCTTCAACGGGCCTTCTTCGGGTGCGCAGTCAATGACCGGGCTGGCATCAAGGCCGCCAGCTTCGGCGGGTAGGTCGGCCCAGGCAGTGAAGTTAGCCATAGTGGCGCCTTCTGCTGGTGCATCGGTCGCCATCGGAGCTTCGGTGCTTGGTGCTTCTGAACTTGCTGGTGCTTCTGAGCCGGCCGGTGCTTCGGTGCTGGTTGACGAATCATCGCCACCACATGCCACGAGACCGAAACCGAGTGCTGCAGTGAGCAGAACCGGGACAAACTTGCCCTTGGTCATCCTTTTCATTTTTCCTCCCTCAGGGTCGGTCTAGGGACGACCGACAGAAGAACACTAGTCGTAGATGGACATGACCTGAACCAGTGCGTACAAAAAGTCAACACTGCGTTAACAATCGGCAATGATGACCGTGACCGTGACCGTGACCGCGGGCACGCCAGACGCACGCAAGGTCTTACACCATCCCTAGGGGGCCAATGTTTTCGGGCAAATAGATCAGATTTTCGCCGGCTCGTTGCCGCAATTTCCATGACAAGGCGCTTGGACGTGAAGCCACGAAAACGGGGTAACCGCGTGCGGTCATCGCGTCATATAGATCTGCAAACCGGCCGTCTCCCGAACCCAAAATAAAGTGGCTATAGCGGCCACGTTCGAGGGCGATTAAGGCTTGCTCGATGAGCGCGAAATCGGCGCCATCGGGTCCAGATCGACGGACATATTGAACTGCGGGCCAACACGATTGCACGGCGTAGACATGGAGAGCGTTGCATCCAGTACCAACCACAACATGATCACCTTTTTGGTAACCGGTGTGAGCACGGTATTGGCCGAGACAATCGTTGATGACATGAGTGTCAGTCGCTGTCGGGTCGCCCAACAGATTGTCGATATCGAGAATGTGCAGTGGACGGTTGAGTGTCGATGACTTGTTCATGTGGGCTCCTGTGTTTTTTGGGCTCATTATTTGTTGTTACAAACAGAACGATCACTGCGGCAATAAATGTGCGTTCGCGTGCATGACTTTGGACCTGGTTTCTGAGAGCACACTTTTGGCCCTTGTGAGCGTTCATGTAAGGCGGAGTTTTCCGCCGATCACCGTCGAAGGGACAGCTATGAAACAGCATCACGAGAACCAGCACCATGAGACCGGGTCCCAGATGCCCATCTATTTCTCACCAAAGTTCATTGTGGAGGGAGGGTTTGACACCATCAGCAAAGCCGCCGAGTTAGCTCGTTTGCTTATTGCCAATCCGATTGCGAGAACCGAAATCATCAGCCCAGCACCGGCGACTCGAAATGACATCGTGGCTGTACATGATGAGTTTTATGTTGATCAAGTGTTGGGTGGCCGCAACGGCCAGTTCTCAGGCGATGATGAATCGGCTGCTTCGGTACTCGCAACGACCGGCGGAGTTTTACGGGCAGTTGAAACTGTTCTTGAAAACGGCGGATGTGCAGGTTCGCTATCAAGTGGTTTACACCACGCTAAATACGATCATGGTTCGGGCTATTGCACGTTCAATGGTTTAGTTATTGGCGCCTGGAAAGCACTCAAACTTGGTGCTCGCCGTGTTTTGATTCTTGACCTTGATGCGCACTGCGGTGGTGGCACGAAAGAACTTATTGGATTGTTGCGTGATCAAAATATTGATGGCATTGAACAAGTTGATGTTTCAGTGTCGTCGTTTGATCAGTATCACAATGCTCCATTTGCCCAACTGAAAATTGTTGGAGCAAGTGAATATCTCTCAACGATCGAGCAGAGTCTTTCTGAGATCGCCGACCCGCAAGCAATAGACCTAGTGATCTACAACGCCGGCATGGACCCACATGAAAAAGCAGGTGGTGTCACCGGTATCAACACTGAAGTGATTCGACGACGTGAGGCGATGGTTTTTGAATGGTCCAAGTCGCACAATTTGCCAATCGTCTGGGTGTTAGCCGGCGGCTATAGCGGTGACTCATTTACAAAGCGAGATGTTGCAGAGTTGCACCGCATCACTGCTGAAGAAGCAGCACGCGTTTATGCGGGCGTTGCGACTATTTGAACGTGACAATGACCGCGGCGTCAGCAACGGATTGACGCTTGATCTTTGACGTGATAGCACTCGACCATTCCAACATTCGAAATTGGATTTTGTACTTGTTGCGCATTGCCACATTGATGGGTTCGCAATCGGCACCAGTGACAACTCTGGCAGTTGCTTCAACGACTGGAGTGCCGGCTACCACTCGACCACGAACGTCACACTTTTGCAGTGTGACGTTCGGGTTGTTGCGTAGGCGTTTGACTTTGCCTGATTCACCACCAACGGTGAAACAGGCTTCGTTATCTCCGAACGGAGCAATCCACACCGCCGTCTTAACCGCTACTCCGCTTTTGCGGAAAGTGGTGAACAAGACGTAACGGTTGTGAGCTACTTCAGCGTTCATCTCGATACAAGCGGACGTTGGCTTTTTTG
>JBIKOO010000204.1:0-3064 GCA_044358015.1 Ilumatobacteraceae bacterium | reverse complement strand
GGGTGCGACAGGACCTCAGGGTGCTTCTGGTGCTACTGGTTTGATTGGTGCTACTGGTGCTACTGGTGCTACTGGGGCACAGGGTGCTACTGGGGCACAGGGTGCTACTGGTGCTACGGGACCGAAAGGTGACACGGGGGCTACCGGTGCTACTGGTATGAACGGTGTGGATGCAACGATGGCGATTACACAACAATCCGTGTGTGATGGCAGTGATAACGACTCGATTGCAAATGAGTTGTGCAAGATTGGTATGACTGGCCCTGGTGGTGGAATCATTTTCTTTGTTGATTATCACGACCAGTACAAGGGTCTAGATTATTTGGAGGCGGCTCCAGTTAGTTGGGGCAACGGAATCACAGTGAATTCTGGTGAAACTACGGGTAGTCCAACTGTGGACCCAAAAATGAAATGGTGTTCCAACACGTCTTCATCGCTGGGTCTAGTTGCATGGGCTGATTCAGCGGTCGGTGCTGGAGTAACCAATACGGCAACAGCTGATACGACATGTACGAGTGGTGCCATTCAGGCTGCGTCTGACTATGCAGGTGGAAGCAAAACAGATTGGTTTCTGCCTTCTGTTGGCGAAGCAATGTTGATGTACGTCAATTTGCGACAGGCAGGTGTTGGTAGTTTCTCTCTTGACAAGTATTGGAGTTCGTCTGAGCTCGGGGCAAATAACGCTTGGTTCCAGGGCTTTTATAGCGGGGACCAGAACACCAACAATAAGCCGACCCCCTACTACGTGCGTCCAGTGCGCTCCTTTTAACTTTTAGTTCTCGATTCGCCTTCGGTACCAAGAACAGAAGAACCGTGTTTTGCGGCGCTTCCTTTGAGGTAACTGGCGCAAATAACCTCTACATAGATGACGCAAGGTGTGTCGGCGAATTTCGCACCACATCTTGCACCATCCCCGCCTTCGTGAGGCTGGTGCGAAATTCCGAACCCCAGTATTGGTGGGGTGCTGTTTGGGGTTTGAGTAAAAGTTTGGAACGCGATACGCCGTTTTTGGAACGGCTATTCGTTGGTCAGGTATAGGTAAGCCATTTGAGTTGTTGAATCGATCACGCTTGAAAGACTTGTTTTGCGACCGTCAAATTCGCTTGGCTCTAGCAGAATGATTCCAACAAATGCCTGGTAGACCAGGCGTGCGGTGTTGATGCTCGCGCGGCGCAGGTCTTTATGTGCGACTTCACTGCGGTGTGCCTTCAAGACTTCATGTAAGGCATTGATAGCCATACGGCGCGTCGCAAGCCCTTCGGGAGTTGACCGGGTAATGAAATAAGCGAGTGATTGCCGCCTTTCATTGCCAAGTTGAAGCATTGTCTTGACAGCGTTATGAAGGGCACCTCGTAAGTCGGGCTGTTCAATGCTTCCATTCAGACCTTTAAGAATTTCCGACCCGTAGATGGAGTCGAGGTAGCGCTTGTGAAGCGCTTCAAATAATCCCTCAACACTTCCGAATCGCGCATAAAAGGAACTCACTTTGGTGCCAGACAGTTTGGTGACGTTCTCAACCGTGACCTGCCGGGAGTCTCCAGCTCGAAGGAGCTCTTCAGCGGCATCGAGCATCTTCTGCTCGGTAGCTATGCTTCGCGCTTGTCTAGGAGGCGTTGCCATAAGTGAAGTCAACCTTAGTGGACGGAAGCTCCAAGGCACCTGAGAAGTTCAAGGGCCCAAATTCAAATTCTCTTATTGTTATATTGTAATAATTACTACAATATTACTATGTCCGCAAAATGAATAGGCGAGCACGCAGTGTTGGGTTAGCACAACGAGAGTTTGACTTACGCGGCTATCAGATGCATCAGATGGTGGTGGCGTTGATGGCATGGAAGATCCGTACCGGGGGAGACGTGTCTCGATACTTCGGCGAATGGAAACCACCCGACCGAAACCCCAAACCACGCTCATAATCCAAGTGCTGTGGCTTCTGCATGGCCAAGAACTAGATGCAGGGGTGTTTCGCCAGCCCCAAGGCGATTTCGGCGCATTCTTTCCACTCTGAGCGCACTCCAGTAACCTCTACATAGATGACGCAAGGTGTGGCGGCGAATTTCGCACCACATTTCGCACCATCCCCGCCTTCGTGAGGCTGGTGCGTAATTCCAAACCCCAGTATTGATGGGGTATTGGCTGGGGTTTCAGTAAACGTTTGGAACGCGAAACGCCGTTTTTTGGAACGCACAATCCTTCTACCGGGGCAGCCCCTTGGCGTGTTGACGTGTCGCTGACATTCCGGCTGGTTACGACGTGGCGTTGGGCGGCCCTTTAAATCTCCATGCCTTAATCGCTCAACAGTCTTTTCAGAAGCAAAGATTTCTTGGCTGATCACGGCATTTGATTTACCTTCCGCGACTTTGTCCATTGCGGAGCGTTCTTGATCGCTGAGAGCGACAGATTTCCCGTCTCGCGCAAATAGTTTCTTCAAGCCTGGATCAACCATGACTAGTCCACTTTGGACTGCATTGATTGCTTGACGTAAATTTGCCAACCCATTTGAGTTCTTCAGCAGAAACGCCCATCCACCACTGACATTTTCGGAGAGACGCTCGAACAGGTCAGGCGTTAGTCTTCCAGAAATGACAATCAGTCCCACTTTGTTTGGGTGGATGTCCATGGCTTCAAGTGCGGTGGTCAATCCATCACCATCGGGTAGAACTAAATCCACGATGATCAAATTGGCGTTGTTGACAGTTGTTGAAATGGATCTTTTGAACGCAGAAATTGTTCCGAAATCGCCGACCACGTTGACGCCGTCGCAGAATGATGTCTCAGAGCTAATCGGCTAGATCGAGCAACTTTAGTTTTTGCGAGTGTTTTGAATTTCGCGATACTTTAGGAAACGGCTAACAAATTCATTGGTCTGTTCAGTCGTCCACTGCACTGTGTCCCAACCAACAAGCTGTGTACAGCGTTCAAGATGTTGCTGGACAGATGCGGGTAGTTCACCGGTGAGACCCAATTGACGCAACCCATCAATGCGGGTGTACACACCAGCCATGATTGCTTCAGCAAGTGTTGGGACTTCTCCGGCAAGCCATGGTGCGACCTGCAGCCATTG
>JBIKOO010000150.1:0-3068 GCA_044358015.1 Ilumatobacteraceae bacterium | reverse complement strand
CACCAGTTGAAGGCGAGTCGATGCCCTTCATACCGAGGACGTCATAGCCTTCAGCGATGAGGGCTTCAGCAGCCTTGCGCTCGGCCGGAGGGTCGAACCAGGTGTTCAACCAAACAACCTTGACAGTGGATTCGGGGTTCACGGCCTGGGCACCAAGGGTCCAGGCGTTGACTCCACGTACAACTTCGGGGATCGGGAATGAAGCGAGGTAAGCAAGTTTGCCGGTTGCCGAAGCGGCACCAGCAGCCATACCTGCGAGGTAGTCAGTGTCTTCGGCTGCGCCGTAGAACTGTGACAAGTTAGGAGCGCTCAAGTATCCGGTTGCGAACTCGAAACACACGTCGGGGTGAGCCGCAGCGAGTTCGACGAATGCATCCTGGAATCCGAACGAGGTTCCGAAAATGACGGTGTTGCCGTCGGCGATGAGGTCTTCAACGGTCTGAACGACTTGAGGACCTTCGGGAACGTTCTCTTTGTAGGTGGTTTCAACCGCGTCACCGAGGGCTTCTTGCGCAGCAAGACGGCCTTCGTCGTGAGTCTGGGTCCAACCACCATCGTTGGTCGGTCCGACGTACACCCAAGCAGCCTTCAACGGGCCTTCTTCGGGTGCGCAGTCAATGACCGGGCTGGCATCAAGGCCGCCAGCTTCGGCGGGTAGGTCGGCCCAGGCAGTGAAGTTAGCCATAGTGGCGCCTTCTGCTGGTGCATCGGTCGCCATCGGAGCTTCGGTGCTTGGTGCTTCTGAACTTGCTGGTGCTTCTGAGCCGGCCGGTGCTTCGGTGCTGGTTGACGAATCATCGCCACCACATGCCACGAGACCGAAACCGAGTGCTGCAGTGAGCAGAACCGGGACAAACTTGCCCTTGGTCATCCTTTTCATTTTTCCTCCCTCAGGGTCGGTCTAGGGACGACCGACAGAAGAACACTAGTCGTAGATGGACATGACCTGAACCAGTGCGTACAAAAAGTCAACACTGCGTTAACAATCGGCAATGATGACCGTGACCGTGACCGTGACCGCGGGCACGCCAGACGCACGCAAGGTCTTACACCATCCCTAGGGGGCCAATGTTTTCGGGCAAATAGATCAGATTTTCGCCGGCTCGTTGCCGCAATTTCCATGACAAGGCGCTTGGACGTGAAGCCACGAAAACGGGGTAACCGCGTGCGGTCATCGCGTCATATAGATCTGCAAACCGGCCGTCTCCCGAACCCAAAATAAAGTGGCTATAGCGGCCACGTTCGAGGGCGATTAAGGCTTGCTCAATGAGCGCGAAATCGGCGCCATCGGGTCCGGATCGACGGACATATTGAACTGCGGGCCAACACGATTGCACGGCGTAGACATGGAGTGCGTTGCATCCAGTACCAACCACAACATGATCGCCTTTTTGGTAACCGGTGTGAGCGCGGTATTGGCCGAGACAATCGTTGATGACGTGAGTGTCGGTTGCTGTCGGGTCGCCTAGCAGATTGTCGATATCGAGAATGTGCAGTGGACGGTTGAGTGTTGATGACTTGTTCATGTGGGCTCCTGTGTTTTTGTGCTCATTGTTTGTTGTTACAAATAGAACGATCACTGCGGCAATAAATGTGCGTTCGCGTGCATGACTTTGGTCCCGGTTTCGGAGAGCACACTTTTGGCCCTTTTGAGCGTTTATGTAAGGCGGAGTTTTCCGCCGATAACCGTTGAAGGGACAACTATGAAACAGCATCACGAGAACCAGCATCACGAGAACCAGCACCATGAGACCGGGTCCCAGATGCCCATCTATTTGTCACCAAAGTTCATTGTGGAGGGAGGGTTTGACACCATCAGCAAAGCCGCCGAGTTAGCTCGTTTGCTTATTGCCAATCCGATTGCGAGAACCGAAATCATCAGCCCAGCACCGGCGACTCGAAATGACATCGTGGCTGTACATGATGAGTTTTATGTTGATCAAGTGTTGGGTGGCCGCAACGGCCAGTTCTCAGGCGATGATGAATCGGCTGCTTCGGTACTCGCAACGACCGGCGGAGTTTTACGGGCAGTTGAAACTGTTCTTGAAAACGGTGGATGTGCAGGTTCGCTATCAAGTGGTTTGCATCATGCCAAATACGATCATGGTTCGGGCTATTGCACGTTCAATGGTTTAGTTATTGGTGCCCGAAAAGCACTCAAACTTGGTGCACGACGAGTTTTGATTCTTGACCTTGATGCGCACTGCGGTGGCGGAACCAAAGAACTCATTGGTTTGTTGCGTGACCAAGATATTGATGGCATCGAACAAGTTGATGTTTCAGTGTCGTCGTTTGATCAGTATCACAATGCTTCATTTGCGCAACTGAAAATTGTTGGAGCAAGTGAATATCTCTCGACGATTGAACAGAGTCTTTCTGACATCGCCGACCCGCAATCAATTGACTTAGTGATTTACAACGCTGGTATGGATCCGCATGAAAAAGCGGGTGGTGTCACCGGTATCAACACTGAAGTTATTCGTCGACGCGAGGCGATGGTTTTTGAATGGGCCAAGTCACACAATTTGCCAATCGTCTGGGTATTGGCAGGTGGCTATAGCGGTGACTCATTTACAAAGCGAGATGTTGCAGAGTTGCACCGCATCACTGCTGAAGAAGCAGCACGCGTTTATGCGGGCGTTGCGACTATTTGAACGTGACAATAACCGCGGCGTCAGCAACGGATTGACGCTTGATCTTTGACGTGATAGCACTCGACCATTCCAACATTCGAAATTGGATCTTGTACTTTTTGCGCATTGCCACATTGATGGGTTCGCAATCGGCACCAGTGACAACTCGGGCAGTTGCTTCAACGACTGGAGTGCCGGCTACCACTCGACCACGAACGTCACACTTTTGCAGTGTGACGTTCGAGTTGTTGCGTAGGCGTTTGACTTTGCCTGATTCACCACCAACGGTGAAACAAGCCTCGTTATCGCCGAACGGAGCAATCCACACCGCCGTCTTAACCGCTACTCCGCTTTTGCGGAAAGTGGTGAACAAGACGTAACGGTTGTGAGCTACTTCAGCGTTCATCTCGATACAAGCGGACGTTGGCTTTTTTG
>JBIKOO010000149.1:0-3098 GCA_044358015.1 Ilumatobacteraceae bacterium | reverse complement strand
CGCACTTCTCCTCCGCCGTTGTGCAACCAGTTTTCTCTCCAAGCAACGATTAGGGGATGCGTTAGGTATGCGTAGGTGGTTACTCCGGCCACGAGTGCTCGCGGAAATCCAGCGGCTTGCGCTCCGGCATCAGTATGAATTGGGTTGCGAGCGTGTTCAGCAAGATTTGATGCCTTGATGTGCCAACTGATTGGTTGCGTCATCACAACGAAACCATCAGCGTTTCACGCGTTGACGCGGAAGTCAGTGACCTGGGTGTCTTCAGTTCCGAGGTCTGTGAAGTTGTCGTAGGCCCGAGCGGCCATGAACTCTTTCCACGAAAATTCGCGGTAACGCGCTCCATCGACGCACAACTCGCGAATTGGTTTGATCGTTGAATCACGCGCTGGATTTTGGAAATACGGAATGCTGAAACGACGCTGTGTGGTCATCGGTACAACACGATGCACCGCAGCGCGGTATCGGTCGTTAGTCCATGCCTGCATGCAATCACCAAGATTGATCACGATTGTTCCGTCAGTGGGTGGAACATCGATCCAGCCACTATCGAGTGACTCTGTTTGTAATCCGCCAACATTGTCTTGCAACAAAAGAGTGATCGTGCCGGGGTCGGTGTGATAGCCGAGTGCGGTTGGGCCTAGATCGGGAAGCCCTTCACGCTCAGCTTCGGGAACAGGGTCGCCGACAGGGTAGTGATTGAGTCGCATCATGCTTCCGTAGCGACTGCCCATCATTTCTTTTTGCGATCCTTCCGAGAGTTGCAATGCGGAGTGAATGAGGGACAGCGTGCGATCAGCCAGTTTGCTGAATTCGTCAAAGGCTTCAAGCATGGTGTCGCGAAAACCTGGTAGTTCACGAGGCCAGCGATTGCGAGCATCAATTTGTTCGATGGTCGGATCAAGGAAGTCGAACACTTCTTTGTTATCGCGTTTGCGTTTGGTGAGTTCACGGTCGTAGTAGCCCATGGGATTTTCGACATCACGAGTGATCTCGTTCTTGATCGAGCGATCAGTATCAAAAAATCGAGCAGTCTGTTGCCAGGTGCGGTTGATGAGGTCGTCGAGTCCGTGGCCGCTCAGAAGGAAAAACCCGTGGTCGCGGCACGCCGCATCAAGAGCGTCAAGAGACGTGGCAGTCGGGCGGGAAATATCAACGATCGGCACGGAAAGCACATGTCATGTTGGCACAAACGACCACTCTTGGGAAATGGTGTTCTGGGGATAGCGAACCCGACCCATTATCGGTAATGATGGTGACGTGATTCACCATTACCTAGCCGCCCGTGCCGAACTTGATGCCCCCGGATCGCCATTGGCGACCTCAATAGCCGAAGTTCGGGGAATTCCCGTCAAGGTGTACACCACCGCTCCGCCCAATATGCGGGTGATGTGGGAAGCCACGGCTGTTCACGCCGACAAGGACTACATCGTCTACGAAGACGAGCGCTTTACCTATGCCGAGATTCATGAGCAAGTACGAAAATTGGCTCAATACTTGGTCAGTCAAGGAATTGGTCGCCATAGCCGCGTCGCCTTGTCAATGCGCAATTACCCCGAATGGGTTGTCGGCTATTGGGCGACTGTCTCCATTGGGGCTGCGGCTGTTGGAATGAACGCGTGGTGGACTCCCTCTGAAATGGAGTACGCGCTGAACGACAGCCAGCCTGGAGTTTTGATTGTTGATGACGAGCGTTTAGAGCGTTTGAGTCAAATTGCCAATACCCCGAAGATGCATGTCATTTCGGTGCGTACCGATCGTGCATTGCCCGCAGGTGGAGCGCGTTGGACTGATGTCATGGCCACTGCCGACCCCGGAGTTTTGCCGAATATCGAATTTGATCAGGATGATGACGCGACGATTTTCTACACCTCGGGCACCACTGGTTTCCCGAAGGGTGCCCAACTCACGCACCGTGGTTCAGTCGCCAACATTTTGAACCTTGTTGCGATGAACATGGCGTCAGCAATGGCTGAGCAGAAAGCCATTGCAGCGGGCGACGTACCGGCACCTACTGCGGCACCTGCGCAGGCGTATCCGCCATGTTTCATGGCGCCGACTCCTTTGTTCCATGTGACCGCCTGCAACTGCATTTTGCATGCGGCTACGGCAAGTGGTGCCAAAGTTGTTTTGATGTACAAGTGGGAGCCCGGTCGTGCCCTTGAGTTGATTGAGCGCGAACGAGTCACCAGCTTCTCTGGTGTGCCGACGATGAGCCGCGAAATGTTGTTGCACCCCGATTGGAACACCCGAGATACATCTTCAGTTCAAGGAATGGGCGGTGGCGGTGCAGCCTTGCAGCCTGACCTCGTGCACAAGATTGCTGGTGCGCTCAAGGGTGGACAGCCATCAACTGGTTACGGAATGACCGAAACTCACGGAATCATTACGGCTAACGCGGCTCGTTTGTTTATTGCTAAGCCTGAGTCGTGTGGGCCACTCGTGCCGACGCTTGAAGGAAAATTGGTCGATGAAGATGGCAATGATTTGCCGGCCGGGCCAAACACAGTTGGTGTTCTATGCGTGCGAGGCTCAGTAGTCATCAAGGGCTATCTCAACCGTGAAGAAGCAACTGCTGACAGTATTCGCGATGGCTGGTTGAATACAGGAGACATCGCACGTATTGACGAAGACGGTTTTGTGTACATCGTTGACCGGGCCAAAGACATGGTGATTCGTGGTGGTGAAAATGTGTATTGCAGTGAAGTCGAAACTGCGATCTACAACCATGACGCGATTGCCGAGGCTTGTGTTTTCGGTATTCCCGAAGAACGACTCGGCGAAGAAGTTGCCGCGGTCATCGTGTTACGACCTGGTCGATCACTGAGTGAAAAAGAACTTCAAGATTTCTTGTCGGGCACTATTGCCAAGCACAAGATTCCGACCAAGATCTGGTTCCGCGATGAGCCGATTCCGCGCAATGCCAGCGGCAAATTCTTGAAACGCGAACTGAAGAAAGAACTCACTGGCGAGTGAAGTTAGATACGGGTACGACTGATCTGTTGGCCGAACTCCGTGACGACGGTGTACTGATAGCAACACTGAATCGTCCCGAAACACGTAACGCGTTCAGTGCTGCCATGGGGAAGGCCCTCGGCAGT
>JBIKOO010000027.1:0-22539 GCA_044358015.1 Ilumatobacteraceae bacterium | reverse complement strand
TTGATAACAGTTTCATTGGTGGTTTCGACTCGTTCTTTTTGAAGGACATCACGGCAGCTGGCGACGGAATGTCATTAGCCACGATCGCATTCCTCGGAATGTTTGCCGCAATCACACCAGCACTGATATCTGGTGCTGTTGCCGATCGAATGAAGTTCTCAGCATGGGCAATCTTTGTACCCATCTGGTTCCTCTTGGTCTATGTCCCCGTCTTCAAATGGGTGTACGGAGGCTGGTTGGGTCAGCGCGGATCGATTGACTTCGCTGGTGGAACAGCAATTCACGTCAACGCTGGTATCGCAGCTCTCGCCGCAGTCATGGTGCTCGGCAAGCGTCGCACTGCACCGACTCCCCCGCACTCAATGCCACTCGTCATGATCGGCACCGGCATTTTGTGGTTCGGTTGGTTTGGGTTTAACGCCGGTTCAGCACTTGCCGCTAATGGCCAGGCTGCTCAAGCATTCATGAATACATTCCTGGCCGGAGCCGCCGGTGGACTCGCGTGGATCATCATTGAATGGCTGCGTGATGGCCACCCCACAAACCTCGGTGCTGCATCGGGCATTGTGGCCGGCCTCGTCGCCATTACACCTGGCGCTGGCTATGTCTCTGGACCTGCACCGATTTTGATTGGCCTCATTGCCGGCGCAATCTGCTGCTACGCAGTGCGCCTCAAGAACAAGTTCGGATACGACGACGCTCTTGACGTGGTTGGCGTTCACTTTGTCGGTGGACTCGTTGGATCACTTCTCATTGGCTTTTTCGCTAACCCCGAATTCTTTGAGGGCGCATTCGATGAAGGCATTTTCTACGGTGGCGGAGCTGGGCTACTCGTTGAGCAAGCAATTGCCAATGGAGCCGCCATTGTGTGGTCTTTCGTCTTGACCTACGGCATCATGGTGGTACTCAAAAAGACCATTGGTGTGCGAGTATCACCTGAGACAGAATCAACCGGGCTCGATCTAGCCGAACACGGTGAAACTGCCTACCACGGCGCCCAGTAACTATTCATCCATCTCATAACACGTTCGATACGACAAGAGGATTGATCTCTATGCAACTCATCACCGCCATCGTGAAGCCCTTCAAACTAGATGACGTTAAAGACGCCCTGAAGGCCGCCAACATCCAAGGAATCACTGTCAGCGAAGTTCGCGGTTTTGGTCGTCAGGGCGGCCATACCGAGACATATCGCGGCGCCGAATATAAAATCGATTTCGTTCCTAAGGTTCGCCTTGAGATCGTTGTCGATGACTCAGAAGTTGACCGTGTTGTTGAAGCCATCAAGGCCGCAGCAACAACCGGCAAGATCGGTGACGGAAAAATCTGGGTCACGAATGTTGATCGCATCATTCGTATTCGTACCGGCGAAGAAGGCAGCGACGCGATCTAAACGATCAGGTTTTGAGCACAAGCGAAAATCGCAACACTTCGTCCTCGAGGTTTTCGACGCTTTGAGTCGGTAGAGAAATTTCACTGAGTCCCGCCAGATTCAGCAGACGTTTCTCGTTTAGGACCCACTTTTTGTCGGAGCACATGCGTCGATGGGCTTCCTCAAAACTGGCGCGAACAAGATTTCCAACGGTCCCAACATGATCTCCCCGTCTTGCGTGCATACGCGCGTAGTCAAGAGAAAAGTCACGCTGGAAAGCCCATCGAGTGGAGGCCTCTCGCTGCAAATTCTCTGGGTAACTCACATCGATATCAATTGACCCAAAGATCACTTTGGACAGCGCGATTTCGGCCATGAGCGTGTACGACGGAAATCCGGCGAGATAACCGAGTAATTGATCGACTTCGTATTCGCCCTGACGCGCCCGAGAACACCAAGTCTCCACCACTTCAATGTCTCGCAGAATCACATCAACTTCAAGACCATCAAGCACTAACCATGCTCCACCATTCATGAATCGTCCCCACGAGCCCGGCGAATGCAGGGTGCCTAAGGCCGACAAAATCCCGAAGTCCGGTCGACCTTGGTAGAAAACTCCGAGGTCCCAGTCGCTCGTGGTGTCGGCGGTTCCCATCGCTTGAGAGCCGCCGATTGTGATCGCCTGCACACCCTCGGCCTGACTGAGCGAATTAACCAGCGATTCAACGGCGCCTGGAAGAATCAACGAAGTTGTCCTTTAATCGCTTCCCATACTCGTTGCGCTGTGCATGGCATATCAACATGACGAACACCAAGATGACTGAGCGCATCAACAACAGCGTTTTGCACCGCAGGTGTTGCGCCGATCGTTCCGCTTTCACCAATTCCTTTTGCACCCAGGTCATTCATCGGTGATGGTGATTCCATGTGCACGGTGACAAAACTCGGAACCTCAGCAGCACTTGGGAAGCCGTAGTCGGCGAAGTTTCCGGTGAGCGGGTTGCCGTCAGCGTCGTAGATGAATTCTTCATATAAGGCCTGACCAATTCCTTGGGCAAGTCCGCCGTGAACTTGACCTTCGGCGAGCAATGTATTCACGATGCGTCCAGCATCATCGACGGCAAACATGTCGCGCAGTTTCACTTTGCCAGTTTCGATATCTACTTCGACTACCGCGAGATGAGCACCACTTGGGAATGTGCCTGATGCTTGCGCAAAGTCTCCTTCACCATCAAGACGCTCCCCCATTGCCTGAGCAGTGACAACGACATCAGCCCACGTGCGCGTCACTGCAGGTGTGCCAGCCACATGGAAACGTCCGTCTTCAAGAACGACATCGTCAACTGATGCTTCAAGAAGTCGCGATGCAATCTGTCGAGCTTTATCGGCCACTACTCCAGCAGCGCGCCACACATTTGTTCCACCAATTTGTACCGACCGAGAACCACCAGTGATCTCACCACTCTTCACAGCATCGGTGTCACCATGAATCACTGTGATGTTTTCAAAAGGAATTCCGAGTCGATCGCTCACCAACATTGCCCAGGTCGTGCGATGCCCCTGACCGTACGGAGTAGTGCCGGTGATGACTTTGGCATGCACTTCGCCATCATCGTTGGTTGTTACTTCGACAAAGCCAAACTCTGAACCACCAGACATTGCCGTGATCTCAACATAGACAGCGAGCCCAAGACCCAGTTGAACTTGATCATTGCTCTCTCGACGTCGTTTTTGTTCATCGCGCAGTTGCGCGTAGTGCGAAACATCAAGCAGTTGTTCCAGCGACCCCGGGTAATCACCACTGTCGTAAGTCGTTCCGGTGCCATTGGTATAAGGAAACTGATCTTTGGCAACAAGATTGACTTCGCGAACTCGCGCCGGATCCATCCCGATTTCAACAGCGAACAAATCAACGGCACGTTCAATCGCGGCTGCGGCCTCGGGACGGCCAGCGCCTCGATAAGCCAATGTCGGAACCGTATTCGTCACAACTGAACGCGACGACATGTACGCGTTGGGGATGTGATACGTGCCGGTCAACATGCGACCAGTCATGAAAGGCAGGAAGGCACCAAAGCGTGCATACGCTCCAGATTCTTGAATGACTTGCATGTCATACGCCAAAATTTTTCCGTCGCGCGTTCCACCAATACGAATGTCTTGAATCTGGCCGCGACCATGACCAAGTCCGTTCATACTTTCGGTGCGTGACTCGGTGTAGCGCACCGCGCGCCCCACTCGTTTGGCCAACCATGGCAACAACATGTCTTCGGGATAGAAGAAAGCTTTCGCACCGAAGCCACCACCCACATCAGGTGTGATCACACGGATCTGTTCAGCGGGCAAACCATAAAAAGCGCAGAGTTGATTGCGAATTGGATGAGCGCCTTGACATGCCTGCCAATGCGTCAGACGACTCACACCGTCAGGACCGGCTTCTTCCCATCGACTCGCGGCGACTCGTCCCTCGAGCGGACTCGGTGCAATGCGTTGATTGATGATTCGTTGGCTCACCACCACATCACACTGTGAGAAATCAGCCGCTTGCCCCGCTTCAAGATTAACAATGGTGTTCGTTCCAAAATCGGGGAACAACAAGGTTTCGTCAGCGAGTGCTTCTTCGGGATCGACGACCGCGTGCAGCGCGTTGTAGTCAACAAAAACCTGTTCGGCTGCGTCGACTGCTTGAGCGCGTGATTCGGCGACAACAGCCGCGATCAATTCACCGACATAGCGCACGGTGCCATCGGCCAGCGCTGGGCGACGAATTCCTGCCGGCAAGAGCGGCATATCAATGGGAACAAAGTTCAGGCCATCGGCGTTCAGGTCGGTGCTTGTAAATACGCCAAGCACCCCGGTCATCTGCGCCGCTGTTGAGGTGTCAATGTTGATGATTCGCGCATGAGCCACGCTTGACCGCACATAAACCACATGGCCGGCGCCAGGCAACGACAGATTGTCAATAAATGTCCCGCGACCCGTGACTAAATCTGGGTCCTCCGTACGGAGTATGCGCTCGCCGATCATTCCCATGGTGTTCCTCTAAATTCTGTGATCATTAGTGCCACTTCGGCTACCCAAGATCACCTGTCCTCAGCGTAGATTGAAATCCATGACAATTACCGAGTCTGCACCGCCAAAAGCCGAACGCTGGACCGCCCAGTGGAAAGAACTCTACGAAGAGGTCATCACCACTGGTCTGTGCACGGGTTGCGCGGGCTGCGTTGTCACCTGCCCCCACGATGTGATCGGCTACGAACACGAAGAGGGTAAGTACAAGCCATTCCACATTGAAGAAGAACTCGGCCTCGACAACTGCATCCATGGCGAAAAGGGTTGCACCACTTGCACCCGCGCTTGCCCACGCTTCCGCAAGTGGGAAGAGTCCGCCGACAATCATCTTTTTGGTCGCACCCGTGAGCCCGAAGAGATGTCGGGCATTTGGCGGCAACTGTTGTTGACCCGCGCCACCGACAAGGTGCAGCATGAAAAGGGTCAAGACGGTGGCTTCGTGTCAGCCATGTTGATCTGGCTCATGGAGAACGACTACATCGAAGGCGCTCTCGTCAGTGGTGTTGAAGTTGACGACGCATGGAAGGCCAAGCCGGCCCTCGCTCGCAACAAAGAAGAAGTGTTGGCAACTGCTGGCTCGCGCTACACCTATTGCGCGAATCCACTCGCGTTACGTGAAGCCAAAGAACAGGGTCTCACGAAGTTGGCACTGGTTGGCATGGGTTGTCAGACATCGTCACCGCCCGTGATGTGGGATCGAAAGGCTGGCAAAGTTGGTAAGCCTTTCTTGTTCAACATTGGTTTGTTGTGCTCGAAGACTTTCGACGACGCCATCTTTGAAGAGCTCTTCGAAGCCAAGTACGGCTTGAAGAAGCAAGACATGGTGAAGATGAACATTAAAGGTGCCTTCCAGATTTGGATGAAGGACGGTTCATTCCACGAAATCGATCTCAAAGAGTGTCATAAGTGGACTCGTGAGGGTTGCAAGAGCTGCCCCGACTTCGCTGCGGAGCACGCCGACATCTCAACGGGTGGTATTGGTAAGGACAACGACTGGACTCTCACCATTGTTCGTACCGAACTTGGCGAAGAAGTCATTTCGCGCATGATCAGCGATGGCGTGATCGAATCACGTCCGGCGCAAGAGGACGAAGTGGCGATGAAGTTGTTGCGCACACTCAGCATTGTGAGTCGTCGTCGTTGGCCAGAGTGGGCTGAGAAGTCAGTTTCGGTTGGTGTTCCGCCACCGAAGAAAAAAGCTGACGGCACTGCTCCCGCCGCCCACTGACTCACATTCCTTTAGTTTTTCTGGTGGCGAAAAATGGCGGTTTACCGCCATTTTTCGCCACCAGAAGCACCAAGGTTGAACTAGCCAAGAGTGGGGTTTTGTTGAGCAGCAGCTCGTTGCATGCGCTCAACTGGCGCTTGACGGAAATCGGGATGCGTCAAAATCCAGAATTGGTTAGCGACAACAGCATCGTGAACTTGTTGGGCAACATCGGTTGCCGGAATTCCATCTTCGACGCCAGCTTTCAAGACTTCATTCATCATCGCGCTAATCGGATCAGTTGGATCTGACGGTTGCGCACCAAGCCGTTCGCTCCATTTGATTTCGGTTGTCAAACTGGTCTTCACGAATCCCGGACACAACACACTGCAACTGACACCCGAACCTTTTGCCTCGAGTTCAAGAAACAAACCTTCACTAATCGCGACGACCGCATGCTTGGTTGCGTTGTACGGACCAAACCCCGGCATTGCAATCAGCCCAGCCATTGAAGCCGTATTGACAATGTGCCCTTCGTTTTGATCGAGCATGATCGGCAGGAACGAACGAATGCCGTGCACGACACCGTACAAGTTGATGTTGATGACCCAATCCCAAACACTCATCGGTCCGGTCCACTGATCGCCAACGCCAGCGACGCCAGCGTTGTTGCACAGCACATGGGCAGCCCCGTATTTTTCAAGTGTCTTGCGGGCTAGTTCTTCAACGCTCTCGCCTAAAGACACATCAACTGTGACTGGAAAAACGTCAGCACCATTTTCAGTAAGTTCGGCTTCAACATTGCGCAGTTTGATTTCGTCAACGTCGGCCAAAACGATCTTCATACCCGCCGCAATGAAACGATCGGTCATGGCGCGACCGATACCGCTCGCTGCTCCCGTGATGACCGCCACCTTGCCCTGTAGATCTTTCACAAATCCCCCTTAAATCAACGACCCTAGATAGGCATCAACCCTAGGCGAGGCGTAGCGTCTACGTCGTGGGCTACCGCTATTTATGGACACCTCTTGAACTCGGGCCGGTGACGACCCGCAACCGCATTGTCTTTAGCGCACACCTCACCAACTACGCCCGTGATGGCAAGCCCACCGAGCAGCATGCCGATTACTACGCGGCGCGAGCAGCGGGTGGTGCCGGACTCATCATCACCGAAGAGCACAGCACTCACCCCACCGACTGGCCATACGAGAAACTGATCCACGGTTTTCACCGCGACGTGATCCCTGGCTACAAGCGCATCACCGATGCCGTCCATCGTCATCGCGTCCCGATCTTTGCCCAGATCAACCACAACGGTGGTCAGGCCAGCAGCATGTTCAGTCGCCTACCGGTGTGGGCGCCGTCGGCAGTTGCCGATCCGTTATTCCGCGAAGTACCCAAGGCTGTCACTCACGCCGAGATCGATGAGATCATCGCGGGTTACGCACTTGTCGCCGAACATTGTGCCGAAGGTGGCTTTGACGGCATTGAGCTGCAGTGCAGTCATTCATCAATCGTGCGCGGCTTCTTATCACCCGCCACTAATCGTCGTACCGATGAATACGGCGGTTCACTTGTCAACCGTGCGCGCATTCTTGTCGACATTGTTGCCGCAGTTCGCAATGTCATCGGCAATCGTTTAGCTCTAGGCGTGCGTCTATGTGGTGATGAATTCATCGATGGCGGAACAACGATTGACGAAGCAGTTGAAGTCGCCAAGATTGTCGAAGCAACTGGCCAGGTTGACTACATCAACACATCAATTGGCGTCGCAACTGCCAGCTTGTTCATGATTGAAGCCAGCATGCATATTCCGCCGGGCTATGCCATGTTCATTCCGGCCGCAATTCGTAAAGCAGTTGATCTTCCTGTTGTCGGCGTTGGCCGTTTCAAAGATCCGTTGCAAGCCGAGCGCGCCCTCGCCGAAGGTCAATGCGATCTCGTCGGAATTGTGCGTGGACAAATCGCCGACGCCGACTTTGCAATCAAGGCTCGTGCCGGTGCCACCGACGAAATTCGTTTGTGCTTGAGCTGCAATCAAGAATGTGTTGGTCGCATGGGACTCAACCGTTGGTTGGGTTGTATTGAAAACCCGCGCACTGGTCGCGAAAACGAATGGCGCGTCAACAATCATTTGGCGATCACTGCCAAGCCCAAGAAAGTGATGGTTGCTGGTGCTGGTCCGGCCGGATTGCAAGCTGCCATTGCTGCAGCGCGTAAAGGTCACCAAGTCACGGTGTACGAAAAAGAACCCGTCGCTGGCGGTCAAGTTCGCATCGCCGCGAGTGTTCCGAACCGCGCCGAATTTGGCGACATGATTCGTAATCAACTCGCCGAATGCAATCGTCTCGGAGTTTCATTTGTTTATGGCTCGGGCGTTTGGCCCGGTTTGGTTGAAGAGACCAAGCCCGATCACGTGATTGTTGCAACTGGCGCCGAGCCAACACGTCCGTGGTGGGTCGCCGATGCCAGCACTGACGAAACTGCCAATCGCGTGTGTGATGTGCGCGCCATTCTTGATGGCTCAGCTCTTATGGGCGGACCGCAATCTGGCGACTCGGTTGTTGTGATTGATGAAATCGGATTCCATCACGCCACGTCGACCGCTGAAGTGTTGGCCGATCGTGGTTGCAACGTTGAAATCGTGACCCCCGGAATGGTGGTTGGGCAAGATCTCGGCATCACACTCGACATGGAGAACTGGTGGATGCGCGCTGGTGCAAAAGGCATCGTGCAATCAACCGACTTAGTACCGATGGGCTTTGCCAATGGTGAACTCACATTGCTGCATCACCCCACGGGAGCCAATCAAACTCGCCGCCCCGATTGGGTTGTGCTTGCCGTTCCGCCGAGCCCAGTGGAGTGGTTGTACAACGATCTCAAAAATGCTGGTGTGAGTGTCGAACGCGTCGGTGACTGTGTTGCACCTCGACGTGCCCATGCTGCTGTCGTTGACGGCGAGCGCGCCGGCTCATCGATCTAATTCACCAGAGAACATTTCTTTGTGAACATTAGGTAAACAAGACTGTTTCCGTTGTACACAAAAATCATTCATAGTGGCTTTGTCACTAATCTTTTAAACGCATCATGGCAAAGTGGCAGAGAATTCAGAAGAGGCGGCATGTACTCACGTTTCTGCCTCTTTTGCTATGCCTCATTGGCTTGAACTCTGCTTTTTTTGATAGTGCGTCGGCCGATACCAGTGACACATCACTTGACAGTGAGTACTTGTTGCAACAGGGTTCGATTTCGATTGGCGCATACCAACGATGTGCAATCACTGATTCGCGCGGCGTCCAATGTATGGGGTGGGGTCAAGGTGGTCGACTTGGCGATGGTACTGAAGAGTTCCGCCCCTCATTTGTTGATGTTGTGGGGCTCACGAGCAATGTCCGCTCCATTGCAGCGGGACCCGGAAACACTTGCGCTGTCACCATTTCTGGTGGAGCAAAGTGTTGGGGCAGCGGTGTTGGCGGCGGAGTTCAAGACAATTACTCGTTGATACCAGTCGACGTACCGGGAGCGACGTCGGAAGTACAGAGTGTTTTATCTGGTGGCTCAGGCGCAACATGTTTTTTAATGACGGCCGGCAATGTGAAATGCATGGGTGACAACCGGTGGGGCACGCTTGGTAACGGGACTCAAGTTGATTCGAACACGCTCGTCGACGTTGTCGGCCTGGGCGGTACGGTTGCGTCAATTCACTCGGCGAGTGAAACAACCTGCGCAATCATGACAACGGGTGTTTTGAAATGTTGGGGCTATGTCGGCTTTGGTAAGGCTGGCGACGGTAGCTGGGACGGAGGAAACTCTAACGCACCGTTTTGGGCGACTCCGACCGCAATTCAAGGAATGACTTCTGTTGCATCAGTCGCAGGCGCCTATTACTCAATGTGTGCCGTTGATACCGACGGTGGAGTCAAGTGTTGGGGTACCAGCCAAAGCGGAGCGCTGGGTAACGAACAAGTTTCAAACAGTGCCACTCCAGTTCAAGTCACGGGTCTCACGAGTGGAGTGCTCGCGATATCTGGTGGCGGCGAACACTATTGCGCACTTCTGAACACCAACGAGGTGAAGTGCTGGGGGCGTAACGCAGAAGGCCAAATTGGTATTGGTAGCGCCGGAGGAAACGTCACGACACCGACGTCCGTCGCTGGATTGTCAGGAACAATCGTTGCGGTCTCGGCAGGTGATTACAGCACGTGTGCTCTCAACTCAATCGGCGAATTGCGCTGCTGGGGATCAATGCCAAACATTGCTGCTATCGCTACACCGACTCTGATCAGCGATTTTTCCGGAGTGCGCACCAATGTTCGAACTATTGCTCCCGGTGCTCACAGCATGTTGCATGGCTGGTATCCATCAAGTTTTTCACCCACATATAACGCGTCTCTCACCCTTGGTCTTCGACTGACAACATCTGAAAGCGGATACGTCACCAAGGTTCTCTTCGCTAAAGATCTTGCCAACACTGGTCCTCATACTGGGACCGTATGGGATGCCAGCGGGAACGTGCTCGCGAAAAAGGCTTTTATCAAAGAAACTCCGGAGGGCTGGCAAGAGGTCGTATTTGATATGCCAGTACGAATTACTGCCGGCGATACCTTCACCGTCGGGTTTTCACTTGAAAATCACATTTTCGCTAGTAGCGCCGAATTCCCGCGTCGATTTAGTGGACCGCTCACATTGGTTGGTCCGGGTGGCTATTACAACTACACATCCGACGTCACTGGTTTCCCGAACGGAAGTGTCACCACGAACTACGGAGTTGATCTCGAGTTTGTGACCGATGCGTCAATGCCAACGACGACCACAACCACGACAACAACTACAACTACAACTACGACGACGACCACAACAACGACCACAACAACCACAACAACCACCACGACGTCAACAACAACGACAACGACAGAGGCTCCGACAACAACGACGTCAACAACAACGACAACGACCGATGCTCCGACAACAACGACGTCAACAACAACGAGCACCACTACAACCACCGCAGTTCCAACAACAACATCGACAACTTCAACTTCAACCACATCAACAACTGTCCCGCCGACAACGACCGAACCACTGATCGTTCAAGTCACGACAACAACTCAACCGCCTACCACAACATCAACGACGACCACACTGCCGCCGACCACCACGACATCAACAACAACTTCAACGACAACAACATTGCCGCCGACCACCACAACGAGCACGACCACAACCACTGCAGTACCCACTACGACGACGGTCGCCCCGACTACCGAACCCGAAGTAGTTATTCCTGACGAAATCACCGATGAACAACTGGCAGAAGTACTCACCGAGCTTGAATCCGAAAACGTTTCAGAAGAACAAGTATCTGCTGCCGTAGATCAAATCTTGGATGGCGAAGTCAGTGGCGATCAAGCGACCGAATTGGCAACCAGCGACAAGGTGCTCCAAAGTATTGACACCGAACAAGCTGCGGAGATATTTTCTGAGATTCCGGTCGGAGACTTGACATCAGAACAAGAGGCAGCGCTTGTGGCAGCCGTCAGTGATGCACCAACGGAAATCAAAAATACATTTGAAGCCGAGATCGACGTTTACGGTGGCGGACTCGATGAATATGTACCTGTTGGCTCAAATTTAGACGTGGGCGGACGACGGACTTTGATTGCGACTACTACCGCAATCTCGACAATTGCTGCTGGCGCTGGCGCTATCGCCGGATCTGGATCTTCGTCTGGTGGCGGTTCATCCCCAAACCGCGGACCATCATCAGGCGGCGGTTCATCAGGCGGCGGTTCATCAGGCGGCGGTTCATCAGGCGGCGGTTCATCAGGTCGCAGTTCAAAGGATCAAGAAGACTTTCTTGATAACACCGATGCCTTAGATATCAACGAACATGACATGGACCGAATAGCTCGACGGCAAGCGCAGAAAATAGCCGTTGTCAAGACCCTTAACCGTAAATCACACTCTCAAGAAACGATTGGAATAAACAAAGTGAAGACTAAAACTCGGACAATTTTCAAACTAGTGGCGACCGAGATCAGCAAGCTCTCGTTCACACTTGCTGGTAGCACTATCGTGCTCTTCACTCTCTCTGGACAAACTCGCAAGGTCGCGATGATCGCCACCGGCGTGGCGCTCTTCCTTCATTTTGCGAATGTTTTTTCGGATCTCAGAAAAGAATCGCGCGAAAATGACCCAACGAGTAACGACGCCGCAATCGGCAACTAGGCCGGGAAACCGTCGTCGCCTTTTGGAATTTTCCCGATCTGGCAAATGCAAAATTCATTGCCTTCTGGATCTGCCAAAACCATCCACTGCGTTTGGTGTTCTTGGATTGGTCGTCGGTCATTAAGTAACACTGCGCCAAGTGCTTCCATTCGTCGAGCCTCGGCGCGAATGTCAACTGCCTCTAGATCGAAGTGCACGCGGTTCTTCACCAATTTGGGTTCGTCCACTTGTTGGATAATCAACTTTGGTCCACCCGATGGATCATTGAGGGCCCGATAACTACCGGCCGCGCCGACGTATTCAAATTCAAGAGCGGCCGCCCAAAATGTGGCCATTGCATCAGCGTCCGAACAATCAATCACAATTTCTCGAATAGTTGCCATGTTGCGAAGGCTAGATCAGCGAATGCAGAAAATTCCGACTAAGGTCATCACGTGCTCGCAGCATCTGGCGTCGTCAATACTCTTACCGATTGGCTTGACCGAGTTTCGGGCAACTGGTGGTTTCTCGCCGTCATTTTGATCATCGCCCTCCTAGATTCAGTGATTCCAATAGTGCCAAGCGAAACGACCGTCATCATCGGTGGTGTTGCCGCAAGTAGTGCTGGCGCCGCTTCGTACAACGTTGTCTTCGTCATCATTGCCGGTGCCGTCGGCGCATTCATCGGCGACAATCTCAGTTACCAAATAGGTCGGCGGGCAAGTGGTCTGGTTGACCGTCGTGCTGCCAAAAAAGAATCAACCGCGAAGAAGCTGAAATGGGCCGCCGATCAAATTGAAGAGCGGGGCGGATTATTGCTCATCACCGCGCGTTTCATTCCGGGCGGACGCACCGTGCTCACATTGTCATCGGGTTTGACGAAACAGTCGCAAACTTGGTTTATGGGTTGGGTTGGCGTCGCGACCGTCATCTGGGCTTCATACGCCTCGATATTGGGTTACGCCTTTGGCTCGCAATTTGAAGACGACCACACCAAGGCATTCATTTTGGCGTTCAGTGCTGCGTTAGCGGTGACCTTAGTGATTGAAGTTGTGCGCTACGTCAAGAAGAAAATGACCGCCGAAGCCACCCACGAAACCGCCGTCTAATTTCCCTATTGGGCGCGAAAACCCCCCGTTTTCGGGGGTCAGGATTCCCAACCGAGCAATCGGCCCCGAGTTGGGGAAATGAACCCCCGTATTCGGGGAGATATCGCGCCCATTCGACGGGGGTGTCGGGCGAGAGTCGGCGTAATCTGACTAGGTCATGATTGCTGTTATTCCCGTCCGTGATGGAGTCGCCCCTGCAGGTGCCGACGAGGCCATCTGTGAGGCCTTTGGTCAGGCCATCATCATCGGCTCAGGAACGCCAACCGCAGCCGAAACACTCAGCTCTTTCTCGACCCACATCTGGTTGGTCGAGACAGACATCCATGCCGCCAACGTTGTCGCCGCACTTGAGAACATCAATCGCTCACATGATTCGTTGATTCTTCCCGCCACCCCTGATGGACGCGACCTCGCACCACATCTCGCCCACGCGCTTGGTCGCCCGCTTTATGCCGGCTCCATTTCAATCACCGACAACAAAGTCAGTGTGTCGCGCAACGGCGGACTCTCTATTGTTGACTTCACGCCTCACAAGGCATTTGTTGCGACTCTGCAAATCGGTATTCGCGGAACTGAAAACATTTCATCAAACCCGACCATCACACCGATCAATATTGCATCGGTTTCTCGTCCGACATCATCGGTGACTTCCATTGCAGTTCTCCCGCCCGATGCCTCAACGATGGATTTATCTGAAGCCCCACGCATCATCGGTGGTGGAGCCGGCCTCGAGAGTGGCGATCGCTTTATACAACTACAAAATATTGCTACTGCGCTTGATGCGTCAATGGGCGTGACGCGCGTGATTACCGATCGCGGTTGGGCCGATCACGAACGCCAAATTGGCACCACTGGTGTTGTCGTTGATCCTGATCTGTATATCGCCTTCGGTATTAGCGGCGCAGTGCAACACACCAGCGGTCTCGGTCAACCCGAACACATCATCAGTGTCAACACCGATGCCCACTGCCCGATGATGCAAATGGCTGATATTGCAATTGTTGCCGATGCCAATGCAGTGCTTGAAGAACTCGCACGATTGATGCAAATCAACAACGAAGTAGGTGCAGCGTGACCGACACCGACATCATCGTCGTCGGTGCTGGACCGGCAGGTTCATGTGCGGCGATCGCTGCCGCCAAAGCCGGCAAGCGCGTTGTGCTGATTGAACGTGGACCATTCCCAGGTTCAAAGAACATGTACGGCGGAGTTATTTATCCGCGCATTCTTGATGAACTCATTCCCAATTGGTTTGAGCATGCACCCATTCAACGATGGGTTGTCCGTCGCTCGACCATGTTGCTATCCGACACTGGCGCCCTCAACATTGACTACCGCAGCAATTCATGGGGCCAAGCTCCTTACAACGGCGCGACTGCATATCGACCCGACTTTGATAACTGGCTCGCCCAACAAGCAGTTGCTGCTGGTGCAGAACTCATTTGCTCAACAACAGTGACTGGTCTTTTGAAAGATGCGCAAGGTCGCATTACTGGTATCACTACCGATCGCCCCGATGGAGACCTCACCGCTTCGGTGGTCATCGCATGCGATGGGGTGAACAGTTTCTTAGCTAAAGAGGCTGGTCTTTACAAAACAGTTGATGCCAGTAACTACACCCTCGGCGTCAAAGAAACTTTGTCACTGCCGAAGAGTGTCATTGATGAACGGTTCGGCGTTCGCGACAATCAAGGTGTCGACATTGAAATACTGGGTGGAACATCTGGCGTCAACGGCGGTGGCTTTATCTATACCAACCTCGACACCATTGCGCTTGGTGTTGTTTTGAAGCTTCCCAAATTGTCAGCACAAAAGAAGCGACCCGAAGAAATCATTGCCGAACTCAAAAGGCATCCCGCCATTGCTCCTCTTATTGAAGGCGCAGAAGTCACCGAATATTCAGCCCATGTCATTCCTGAAGCAGGTCTTGACATGATGCCCACGATGGTCGCTGACGGACTGCTTGTTGCTGGTGACGCTGCCGCGTTATGTCTGGCTGCCGGCATCTGGCTTGAAGGCGTCAACTTCGCGATGGCCAGTGGAATGTACGCCGGCGAAGCGGCGGCGAAAGCAATTCAAAGTGGCAATACCTCAGCATCTGGATTGCAGTCGTACACAAAGAAACTTAACGAGACCTTCGTTCTCAAAGATCACAAGAAGTTGCGCAAGATTCCGCACTTGGTCTTGTCAGACCGAGTTCAACACAAATACCCCATGTTTGTAACTGGCATTGTTGAGCGCATGTTCAGTGTTGAAAATCCGCACCCAAAACCCGGAGTGCGTCGGATCGTGCGTGAAGAACGCAAGAAAGCTGGCATCAAACTTTCTGAACTTCTTCGTGATGCACTCACAGGATTGAAAGGATTTGGCTGATGTCTCTTGAATCATTGCGCGCCGCCTCCAACATTGAGCGCGATACCACATGGGCCGAAATGTCATTCCAGGAACGTATTGAAACTGCCGAGTTCCGAATTCATGAACGTGCGCACATCACCGTTAATGGCGACTCTTGTCGAGGTTGCACAACCCGTGAATGCGTCGTGGCTTGCCCGGCAAATCTCTTTGTACCAACCAGCGATGGCGGCATTTTGTTTAACTATGAAAACTGCTTTGAGTGCGGCACGTGTTATCTCGTCTGCAACGAGGCAGGAGCAATTACCTGGACCTATCCCGAAGGCGGCTTTGGCATCGTCTTCCATCGCACCTGAGTGATTTTGTTATGACGATCGCCGTGTGTTTGAAATGGATTAACGCCTCAGGGCAACCGGACGCTGATCAACCTGATGAACGTTTCATGGGTATTTCGTATGCCGATCAAGCCGCCCTTGAATACGCACTGCGGGTGGGTGAACATACCCAAGAGGAAATCATCGTTGTCACCGCTGGCCCAGTTGGCTCCGACATCGTCTTACGCGATGCGTTGGCTCGTGGTGCACACCACGCAGTGCGCGTTGACATTGATCGTGCAACTGACAGCGAAGCAATCGCTCGTGCAATCGCCCCCATCGTCGCGAATTGTTCACTGATTTGGTGCGGCGATTACTCGGTAGATCGCGGCTCAGGTTCAGTTCCCGCGTTTATCGCCGCTCAGCTTTCCTGTGATCAGGCTCTTGGTCTCGTTGAAATTGAAATTCCGGCTAATGCACAACAAGCGATCTCTGCATTGCGACGTCTTGATGGCGGTCGTCGTGAACGGCTTGAGATTCACGGACCCGCAGTCATTTCTGTTGAAGGTTCGACAGCGCGTTTACGCCGAGCATCGCTCAAAGGTTCGATGGCAGCCAAGAAACAAGACATCTCAGTTGTTTCAGCGAGCCCCACCGCAATTGACATTGCACCCATTCGCCCGTATCGACCGCGTTCTCGCGCCGTTGCAGCCCCGGTCGGAACTTCGGCCCTTGATCGTGTCAAACAAATTACTGACACCTCATCAGCAAAAGGTCATGGCGAAACTGTTCATCTTGAGCCTCGCGAAGCGGCTGAATTGATTATGAACAAATTGCGCGAGTGGGGCTATCAGTCATGACCCAAGCCGACGAGGTGCGATTAAGTCGCCCCGTCTTAGTTGTGCCAGTTGGTTCATGGGAGCAGCATGGTCCACATCTACCTTTTGACACCGACACCCGTATCGCACTTGAACTGAGCCAACGTCTCACCACATTGCGATCGCAAACCTACCTATCTCCCCCATTGACGATCACAGCAAGTGGTGAACATTCAGGTTTCTCCGGAACGCTTTCTATTGGCACCGAAACAACGACATCAATGTTGATTGAAATTGTTCGATCGGCTACCTGGTGTCGTGGCGTGATCTTTGTGAATGGCCATGGTGGTAACTCACAAGCGATTCAAGCCGCCAAGAAGATTCTCGACCATGACCAACAGAATGTCCTTTTCTGGTCTCCCTCAGGAGTGAGCGACACCGATACACACGCTGGCCATGCAGAAACTTCAGTGATGTTGGCACTGTCTCCATTCGATGTCGATATGACTCTCGCCGAATCAGGCAACACTCAACCGCTTTCTCAAATTATTGACGCACTGCGCATAGGCGGTATTCGTGCCGTGAGTCAAAACGGTGTTCTAGGTGATCCGACGCGGGCAACAGCCTCGGAAGGATTCTCACTTCTTGATAAGTGGACCCACGACTTACTAGCCGATTTTGATCATTGGAATTCTTGAGTGACTCGATATCAGATTGATTCATCGTGGTGGCGACGAACCAGCAACGAGGGCGACACCGTCGTCGCCGGTTCACCGCTGAAAGTCTTTCGCTTTTCGTCAGCAGCACGACCAGTACTCGAAACTCTTGAAAATCAGGGCGAGGTTTCGTCGAATGCGGCCAGCACCATCATCCGCCTACTTGATGCAGGCGCCATCCATCCCATTCTTGATTCAATGTCGCATTCACTGCCACCGAATGAAGTCACCGTCGTTATCCCTGTTCACAATGAATCCACCGATCACCTTAGTCAACTCATCAGCAAACTTTCTGCGGCACACAAAGTTTTCATCGTCGACGACGGCTCAAGTTTTGCACTGGCCGACATTGACGGTGCACAAATCATTCGTCGCGATACCGCTGGTGGTCCAGCGGTGGCTCGAAACGCTGCTCTTCCTCACATCACAACCAAGGTCACATTTTTTCTGGATGCCGACACGTCATTATTTGATGAGTCATGGATCACCTTGCTCGCTCATTTCCAAGAACCTTCAGTTGGATTGATAGCCCCACGAGTCGCGAGTGAATCAGGCACAACTTTGTTGCATCGTTATGAAGAACTCGAATCTCCGCTAGATCTCGGTTCAGAACCTGCATGTATCCGAATGAATTCACGAGTCTCATATGTACCAACAGCCGCTCTCATGATTCGCACCGATCTTCTCCGAGAACATCATGGTTTTAACGAATCACTTCGCTACGGCGAAGATGTTGATCTTGTGTGGCGTCTGCTTGAATCTGGAACGGTTTGTCGCTACGAGCCATCGGTCGTTGTTCAACACGCTCCACGCAGTTCTTTACTTGACGCCTGGAAACAACGAGTTTCATATGGTTCGGCAGCATCGCCGCTCGACCAACATCATCGTGGCGCCGCAACACCACTGCGCATCAATCGTTGGAGTGCATTGGCTTGGACTGCACTCGCGATCGGCCATCCGATCATCGGCTTAACAATTGGTGCTGGTTCAACCATTGCGCTTGAACGCAAAATCAGTTCTCAGCCCAATTCACGACTACTTGCTTTGCGACTCGCGGGGCGCGGCAACCTTCATGCCGGTCGCATGATTGCTCAAGCGATCACGCGCACATGGTGGCCCATCGCTTTCGTGATTGCCCTCGTCAGCCGACGTGGTCGTCGCGTGATGTTGGCCGCGATAGTTCTGCCATCTCTCACCAGTTGGTTTTCAAAAAAGCCCAAGGTTGATCCGGTGACGTATTGCGCACTCAAACTTGCTGACGATGTCGCCTACGGAACGGGCGTCTGGAAAGGCGTCCTCGCAACCCGCGACCTCGGCGCCCTCACACCCAAGTTCGATTAACAACCTTGGTTTTTCTGGTGGCGAAAACTGCTGTAAAACCACTCATTTCTGCCACCAGAAAAACTAAGGGGATTAGATATTCGGGCGGGCAAGTCGGCGTGAAATGTCGTTGCAGTCTTCACATACAGACTCAGGAATGACTCCTAAGCGCATCAACTTTCCAAAGATCACACAGCCCAAGCAGAATCCCACAAACGCTTCAAGGCTGGCGGCAATGGTGAGACCAGCGATCAAAACGATGGCGACAGTTTGCGCCCCGGCGAACCAAGCAATGGTCGCACCCACCGAAAACACCAAGCCAATACCCTGAGCGAAACGCTTGGGCGGACCTGGCACAAGGCGACCTTCACCTTTCATCGCTGGGGTCAGAACGCGTGTCGACAATTGCCCGAGCGGACTCAACTTCGGACCGGTGAGTACTCGGGCGGTAAAGCCGTAGGCCAAGGGAATCAGCACCCACCCTTGGCGCACAATCAGAAAGAGCACCGCTTGCACCACAACTCCGGTCGCCACCCAGCGCGCCGACCGTTCGTTGACAGGATTTGGAAAACCGAAAAGTCGACCGCTCATGCCGACAGGCTAGAAGCCAATTCCCGACTTAACAAGTCGGCTTTAAATATCCAGCATGAAACGCCAATTCGCCATCATTCGGTAGCGTCATTGCCGTGGCCCTTGTTCTGACCGTCAACTCTGATACCTGGAATCAGCAGGTCGAATCATTGACCTCCACCGTCTCGGGTCTTATCCCAGTGGTCAAGGGCAACGGTTACGGATTCGGTCGTGATTGGCTTGCTGAACGAGCCGCCCGAATCGCTTCCACTCTCGCCGTCGGAACGGTCTTTGAAGTGGGATCGATCCCGACCGCCGCGACTCCGATGGTGCTCACTCCGACACTTGAAGTACCCCATGATCTTCGTGCCGATGCAATTTTGACCGTTGGCTCGCTGGCTCACATCACAGCAGCGGCGGGGAAACCACGAAATGTCGTGGTCAAGATTCGATCGTCAATGAATCGTTACGGTGCATCAAT
The DNA here is from genome assembly GCA_044358015.1 of Ilumatobacteraceae bacterium. Classification (GTDB taxonomy): domain Bacteria; phylum Actinomycetota; class Acidimicrobiia; order Acidimicrobiales; family Ilumatobacteraceae; genus Casp-actino8. Next base: position 3,001 of record JBIKOO010000027.1, on the reverse strand, counting down.
TGGTGACGTGCCTGAATTGATCAAACAGTGTCGCGCAAACAATCTTCAGGTGCTCGGAGTTTCAATTCATCCCCCGCTGGTGGGTACGTCCATCGAGCATCGCCTTGAGATCGAAAACTTACTCTCCATCATTGACCCATCTTTGCCAGCTTGGGTGAGCCACATTAAGCCACATGATTTTGCCGATCTGCAATCGCGGTACCCTGAACGACAGTGGTTTTTACGTCTCGGAACTTCTTTGTGGCATGGCGACAAGACTGCACTCAAATTGACTGCCGATGTTCTTGAAACTTTGCCGGTTACCACTGGCCAAAGAGTTGGTTATCGCGGTGCCGAGATCACTGAAAACGGAACATTGATAATGGTCGGCTGCGGCTCCAGTCATGGAGTTGCACCTTTAACAGACAACGCCAGCCCGTTTCATTTTGCTCGCCAAAGAATGCAACTTGTTGAAGCTCCTCATATGCATACATCAATGTGTTTTATTCCTAGCGGTCAACCTACGCCAAACATCGGTGACCACATAGATGTTCAGCGCCCATTGATTACCACCACAGTTGATCGTATTGACTGGGTCTAATTCTTCGTGAATGACTTCAATCATCCTGCCGGCGGTTCAACGAGTTTTGGAACTACTCGCCGGATCGGACTAGATGTCACGCGGGCTATTGCTCTCATCGGTGTTGTGGTGATGAACTTTCATGGCACGCTAAATGATTGGCGAATTGGCAATGATTTGTGGCATCGAATCTTTCATGTATACACGGGAGTCCTGAGTGCCCGCTTTGCCGCAACATTTGTTCTTGTTGCCGGAATCGGGACAGCTCTGTTTTCGCGCAAGGTATATGAGAACCACCAAGACGTCGCCAAGCATCGAATGCGACTGCTTCGACGAGGAGTAGTACTTCTCTTTAGTGGCTATCTCTTAAATCATGCGTGGCCCGGAACAATTCTGTTTTATTACGGTGCCTATTTCATGCTCAGCGCGATTTTCATTATGTGGAAGTCCCGTTCAATTAGCTTGATTGCCCTTGCAACGGCGCTTTCGGGTACCGCAATCGCAACTTGGGAGGCCTCTCGACAAAAGTCCGGGCACTCCACGAGTTGGTTGCACCCACGATCGATTGACTCATTCACCGATCTCATTCTGCGAGTTTTTGTTGATTACACCCATCCAGTATTTCCTTGGCTGGCATTTTTCTGCATAGGAATTGTGATGGGCCGAAACCTCGAGCTGGTCAAGACCAAACGTCGTGCCATCTTGATGTTGTGTTTCGCACTGATTGTCCTGTGCTATTCCGTCAGCGCGATTCTTGATCATTTTGATTTACGTTCAAACGAAATTGTCTATTGGTTGACCTCGCTGCATCCATTGAATCGCAGCCTGCTCTACACCGTCAGCACGGCCGCAATCGCAGTGATCGCCTTCATCGTGATCAGTCAATTAGCCGAGAAACATCAGCACAAAAAATTGGTTGTTCACCTACAACGAAGCGGTCAACTCACCTTGAGTTTGTACCTACTGCACGTCCTCGTCTTTTACATTTTCGTTGATTGGTCGCACCTGATTTCATCAAGTGGTCTAGATACTGCTCTCATCTTTGCCACTGGCTTTTGGGTCTTCGCCATCACCGTTGCCTCGTGGTGGCAACATCATTTTGGCCAAGGTCCTGTCGAGCGTCTCTACCGCGCGATTGGTGGCTAACTGTCGGCTGAATTTTGCCGATTCAACCCACGCCAGCCAACCGCAGCAGCACCAATAATTGGACTTCGATCACCTAAGCGAGCTGGCACAATACGCGCACCTTCTGAAAAACTCAGCCGACAATGTTCATCCATGACCTCTTGCGCTGCCGCAAAAAATGTCGGCCCGAAGCCAAGTGCCACTGATCCGCCAACGACTGCAAGATTGAGATCAAAGAAGTTGCACATACTTGCAACTGCTATGCCAACCATGCGACCGGTGCGTTGCATAATTTCATACGACGGCTCGGTAGCCGGGCGACCAGTAATCATTTCAATCGCTGTTCCCGAGGCTTCAGCTTCAAGACATCCCCGGGCTCCACATACGCATCGATGACCATCGGGATTCACAATCACGTGTCCTATATGTCCAGCGTTACCCGAAGCACCATCAAGCATGCGCCCATCAAGCACGATGCCACCACCGACTCCGGTGCTAACCACCATGCCAATAAAGTTGGACTCTCCCTTGGCGGCTCCTAGCCATCCTTCGGCCAGCGCAAATGCTTTGGCATCAAGATCGCCAAAGACAGGCACGTTGACTAAATCTTGGACGGCCTCACGCATAGGAAAACGTCGCCATGCTGGAATATTGAGCGGTGAAACCGTGGCGCAATCTGTTTCGATAGGTCCAGCTGAACCGATTCCGACCACTACAACTTTGCCGCCATGACGTTCTTCCGCACGTGCGAATTGACGCTTGATCAACACCGCCAAGATTTCAAAGAGATCGTTGGCATTTTTGTCTTTATCGGTGCGCGCAATCTCGCGATCAAGCATGTCGCCCCGACGATTCACTAACCCGACTGCCATTTTTGAGCCGCCAATGTCAATAGCAAGCGCTAACGGTATGAGTTCGGACACCAGCTCGGGCTGCCCTGCATTCTCAAGAGTCACAGTTCACAGGCTATTGACCACAGACAAGATCTACTCGGGCAAAAAGTACTCAAGAGTCATGCAGATACTCACCTTGCTGTTCCTGATTCGTTAAGTTCGTCTCCAAGAAACCAACAAGGAGCACATGAAGCCACTTTCACGGAGGCCATCATGCCGTGTATTGAACTTGAAATGAGAAGATGAATACTTCCCCTTTAATCAGCGACGCGTCGGGCGTCCTCAATGAGATTGATTTGATACAACACCTCGTCGAGGGCGTCAGCCGCACTAATTGTTGAATAGCGCAACGGATTTTCAGGAGTACAGCAAGTAGGTACCGGCGCCAACATTGTCCAGGGACGTGGGTGACAAAACTGCACCA
>JBIKOO010000071.1:0-7554 GCA_044358015.1 Ilumatobacteraceae bacterium | reverse complement strand
TGATACAACACCTCGTCGAGGGCGTCAGCCGCACTAATTGTTGAATAGCGCAACGGATTTTCAGGAGTACAGCAAGTAGGTACCGGCGCCAACATTGTCCAGGGACGTGGGTGACAAAACTGCACCACGCTGTAACGCTCATCTTCAAAACCTGGCGCTGCAATGACTCGATGCCAACCAATCGGCAAGACACCGTTGGTCAGTCGCTCAAGCATGATGCCAGTGTTGATGATCATCTTCCCATCAGGAGGAATCGCATCAACCCATTCACCATCTACTTCTACTTGAAGTCCTGGAGCTGTTGCCCGTGGCAGTGCCGTAATCAAATTGATATCACCATGGGCACCAGCCCAAATATGTCCACCTTGTGGTGCGCCCTTCATTGAGGGATAACGAATTGCTCGAGTGAGCGTTGGCCCATCGGTCACCATGTCATCAAAGAATGATTCGTGGCAACCGATGCCTAAAGCAATGATGCGCAAGAAGCGCTTTTGAATTTCGGCGATCGCATCATGAAACGCATACAGCACTTGTGAAATTCCGGGAACGACCGCATCTGGTAATAACTGATCGGGGTATGAACCGGGGAAATTTCGCTTCAACGGATGGCCCGGCGCAATCGGCGACGCCCAATTGAGCATTTCTTTCCAGTCGGGCTTATCGCTTGATGCCGCGGTCTCAACGAGCAAACCTGTGTAACCAGTTTGGCCATGAGCACCCGGCGCAATACAACTGGTTTTGGTCTCTTGATCTTTGGAGAAAAACTCGGCGAGCATTCCATAAGCCGAATCAAGTAAGTCTTCGGAGATATCAGTACTTGTGTACACAAATCCGGTGGCCAGACTTCGGCGGACACCATCAACTACCGCTTGACGTGTTGCTTGCGAACCAGTTTCAAAAGCCAGCAAGTCAACATCAAGGATTTGATCGCTCATCTTCATGACGCTAACGCTTTCTCTAGATCGGACCAGATGTCTTCAACATCTTCAATACCGACACTCATTCGAATGAGGCCAGGATTTACATGAGCATCGCCGGCATACTTTTGGCGGCGCTCCATAGTTGTCTCAACACCACCCAGACTGGTGGCGGTAATGATCATTGAAGCCGTGGCACAAACCTTGTCAGCGGCAGTGGCACCACCTTTGACGATGTAACTCAACATTGGCCCAACATTTTTGGCCCATTCAATGGCACTGTGGGTCTGCAATCGCCGACAAATTTCGTTGGCATTCTTCGTTGCCGCTTCGTAACGCAACGGCAGTGTTCGCAAGCCACGCAATGCCAAAAATGCTTCAAGTGCACCAGGCGTCGCCCCCTGAACAACTCGCGCACGACTCAACTTCTCAAAAACTTCCGCATCATTGGTGAGTGTCAAACCAATCATCAAGTCACTATGACCGCCAATGAATTTGGTTCCTGAGTGCATCACAACTGTCGCATCAAACTGCAGTGGCTGCTGACCAATAGGAGAAGCAAAAGTTGAATCAACCACAGTCTTGATATCGCTTGCGTTTGCTGCAATACACAATTTTTCGAGTTCAGCTTCATCGAGAGTGGGGTTGGTCGGTGTTTCAATCCAGAGCACCACTCGCTCGGCGCCTACTTCTGCAGAAGCCGCTTTCACAGCCTTGACGACTGCTTCAGTGTCAACAATGTCGACCGAAACAACTCGCACATGACCATGGTCTTGCATATCGCTCAATAACGCACGAACACCGAGGTAACTCACACTCGGTACAACAACAATGCTCGGATGTAATGCAAACAAAATCGCCGAAGCCGCCGCCATCCCGGTAGCAAATGAAAGGCATTGCCCACCTTCCAATTCGCCGACAGCCTGCTCAAGCGCAGCCCAAGTGGACGTGCCGTGTGTGCGTGCATAGTCACCGCTTGATTGAAAGTTAGATGCGAGAACAATAGAAGCATTAAGCGGATCGTTTTCATTTTGTGGTCGACCGGCAGTAACCGCGATCGTGCGTGCTGAACGAGAATTGTTTGAATCAGTCATGACGTACAAAAACCTCCGGCGATCCGCCTGTATGAATAAAGATCACATCATCGCCATTGCCCCAACGGCCTTGACTTGCATTTCCCAATAATCCCGCCATGCCTTTTGCGGTATACACATCATCAAGAACCCATGCTCCGTTATGCGCTGCCCAGGTGATGGCCGCACGCGATGCTTCGGTGGGGATTGCATAATCTTCACCGAGCCAACGAGCGTCTACTTCAATGTCTTCTTCAAGTACGACACCAGGCAACCCAGCAATGGTCAAAGCATCTTGGGCAAGATCTTTGACCGATGGATAACCGGCAATCACTCCTTTGGCGACACCAATTGCTAATAGGTTCGGCAGCACATCAACCTTGCCAGTGGCGCGCGCATAGGCGCGCCCCGCGACGAGACCAGCATGAGTGCCACCACTTGACGACGTAAACACAATTGTTTGCGGTGAAATGTTCAGTGCCTTGGCCTGATCAATGATTTCTTGGTATGCCGCGATGTAACCAAGTGCGCCCACGGCCGTCGACCCACCAATCGGAATTGAATAAGGCCTCAGGCCTTGGGCACTCAACTCGTCGGTGAGGTCTTCGCGAGCAATTTCTAAAAGTCCCCATTCGGATGGCCCTGCACCAGTGAAATGTTGATGCGCGCCAAATCGCTCGGACAGCAGCTGATTGCCTTCAAGCACCGCTGGTCGATCTCCGGCCAGCACCAAATGCACTTCAAGACCAAGCACTGCCCCGGCCGCGGCAGTCATTCGACAATGATTTGATTGTCCGGCTCCGACGGTGATGAGACAGTTAGCCCCCGCGGCAACTGCGGCTCCACACAAGAACTCAAGTTTGCGGGCCTTGTTGCCACCCATACCCAGTCCTGTGAGATCGTCGCGCTTGACCCATAAACGGCTCAGACCAGCAAGAATTGGTCCTCGTTCAAGGTGCGTCGGCAAAGTTGCGAACCGTACGCGGGACTGGCCGAACTCAACGTCGGTGACGATGTGTCGATTCGAATCTCCAGCCACAACGTCAGGCTATTCCCCAACCACCAGTCACAACCCCTCTTGCCACCAGATTTACGGTTCCTCAAAGCAAAGCCAAATCTGACGAGATTTCTGTGAACTTCACCTCGAGCACAAAAAATCAGGACTGGTCTCAACTTCTTGCGAAGACGAAAATTTTGATCGTGACTCGGATAGTTCAGATTCAGAATCAAACGACAACAATGATGAGAGTGCTGACGACTGATTGGAACCACCTTCTCGCTGACGAATTCGCATCGTCGTATTGGCACGAATTACAAGAATTCATCACGTTAGAACGCAGTCAGCACCAAGTTTTTCCTGCGCCACAGAATGTCTTTACCGCTCTTGAACTGACATCGTTCGCAAATACGCGGGTCATCATTTTGGGGCAAGACCCGTATCACGGACTTGGTCAAGCTCATGGGCTCGCTTTTTCAGTTCAGCCTGGAACGCGTATTCCACCATCGTTACGAAATATCTTTAAAGAACTCAGCAACGACCTCGGCTGTGCGGTTCCGCTTCACGGTGATCTCACTGCGTGGGCGCAACAAGGCGTCCTCCTTCTGAATACAACTTTGACCGTGAGGGCTGGACAGGCTGCCTCGCATCAAGGTTACGGCTGGGAAATTTTCACGGATCAAATCATTCGTGTACTTAATAGAAAAACCGATTTAGTGGTTTTCATTTTGTGGGGAGCAACATCGCGTAAGAAAGCGAATCTGATTGATGTGCAGCGACACGTCATCATTGAATCTGCACACCCATCACCACTATCGGCTCGCCACGGGTTTTTCGGTTCTCGACCATTTTCTCGAACGAATTCTGCGCTCGTAGAAAATGATCGAGAACCAATCAACTGGATTCTCTAACTCAGCCCGCCGGGCTCGGATACGACGGCGGAGTTTCTGCCTCTGGAGCAACGTCGTAAATCGCTATTGCGCCATCTTGAACGAACAACTTGTCTTCGGTCGGCCATTCGCCTGGCATGTAACGCTGACCACCATCAACAAACTTCATGAGGCCAGTTCCTTCTCGAGCATTCTCGTCGGGACCCGTTGCTGTGGCATCCCACCAGAAAACCGTGGCATCATCAACACCGTTGTAATCGACTTCGGGCCAAATGCCTTGGTCGCCGTAAGTTAGATACGACGCTGTTAAGGCAGGTCGAGTCTTAATGGTCTTGATGAAGTCGCCCATTGTTTGTGGTGTCAAGTTTGGACCAGTCCCCTGCAAGGCCGAGAACAACAAGTTGAATCCGGGCATGAAGACAGGCGCTCCAAGCGGTGCTGGTGCATCTGTACCCGTGAACCACTTGTACAGGACCTTTGTGCCCACAACATCGGGGTTCACACGTACAGCAAGACTGGTGACGCCAAATGCATGAGCCCACTGTTTTTGGTCATAGCCGCGTCCAAAGGCATTGGTATCAGTCAGTGTTGCTGCAGCAACTAACCACTCGGGTTCATATTCTTGAGCGGTGGCCTCACGCGTGAAATCACCAGGGGCAACCGGGTCGGTTGACATGATGACAGTGGTAATGCCATCGGCCTTCATCTTCGCAACAATCTGTGAAGCCTGCTGTTGAATCGTGCCAGGATCAAGTTTGTACGGCAAGGTCAAAGCCGGTTCTGCACCAACTTCAGCCAAGCGCGCCACCATCAAATCTGCTAACCGCTTCGATTCGGCGCCACCGCTTTCCTCGTAAACAAGAGCGAATTTGCGCGTCTCGGCTTTCAGCGCATCACCAGCATACGAAGCGGGTTTACCTGCCAACTGCTTACCAATGAATTCAACAACATGTACTTGTTTTTGTTCAGAACTTCCGTCAAGTGCCCATACATATGGATCGCGCTCGGCAAACCACTCAGCGGTACCGCCGCCACAGGAAATACACAATGTTTGACGAGCCGCCAATTCATCGCCAAAGGCATTGGTTAAAGCTGGTCCACCCACAACTGCAAAGGGTTTGTACTCTTCAACAATGCGCTGAGCATCAGCACGAGCCGTCACTTCATCATTAGCAAGTCCGGTGCTTTCGTACGAAACGTATTTGATCTTGCGACCATAAAGTTCGTAGTACGTCTCAAAGTACTTAATGAAACCTTCGATAGTTTCGTTCTCTTGAGCGTTGGTTTCATCAACTTTCACTGCTGAGGTGATGTAGTTGATGATGGGATCGTTATCAGGACCCTGATAATGCACGATCGTGATTTCATCGGCAGTCACACCTTGTGCTGTGGCGCCACCGTTGTCACCGGTGAAGGGTGCCATACATGCCGGCGCGAAATAATCAGGAACGGCAATAGTGCCCTTCTCGGTGTCGCAGCGCGCACCCCAATCAATAGCGCTAAATGCCTCTTCGCTCAAAGTTTCCTTGGCATTGGTAAATGAAAGTGGATAGTCCCACGTGTCGGCACCAGTCGCTGCTGTATCCGACGGCGCTTCGCTTGATGCGGGCGCATCACTGGCTGCTGGAGCAGATGTATCTGTTGTTCCTTCATCGTCGCCGCCCCCCGACGACACGACAATGGCAACAACGACCAAGACAATAACGATCAGGGCTCCGATAGGACCCCATTTCTTTAAAGCCTGTGAATTACCTGAACTATTACTGTTGGAACTGCTAGCTGGTTGCATGATTATCCCCCTTGCCCTGAACGGGCGATCGCGGCACTTGATGTACCTAAATATGACTCAATAACTACTGGATGTGCAAGAACTTCTTCGGGAAGACCACTGGCGATCACTCGACCTTGATCAAGAGCAATCAGACGATCAGAAACCGATGAAACAAATGGAATGTCGTGCTCAATGATGAGCAAAGCGGCGCCCATTTCATCGCGTAAGCGACGTACGACTGGCGACAATGCTTCAACCTCTCGCTGTGCAAGACCCGATGTTGGTTCATCCAGCAAGATCACACTCGGACGATGAGCCACCAAACATGCCAGGTCAACAATGCGACGAGTACCTGTTGAGAGTTCGCGGATGTATTTCTGCTGATAGTCGCCAAGACCAAGCAATTCAATCAATTCGTTCACTCGTAGTCGAACGGCGTCCTCAGATTCAAAGACTGGCGGCAGGTACATCGCTGCGGCTAATGCACTGCGATTCTTCACCCAACGCTCTAGCGAAACACACAACGTTTCATAGACCGACAATTCTGGGAATAGTCGCGCATCTTGGAATGATCGACCGAGACCTGCAGTAGCGCGGCGTGTAGGTGAGGCACTCGAGACATCTTGCCCTTCAACCTCAATCTCACCAGCGAACAAAGGCGTGTATCCCGAAATCAGGTCAAACAATGTTGTCTTTCCGGCACCGTTCGGCCCGATAACTCCAACAATCTCTTTTTCGTGAACCTCTAATGAAACTCCATCAACTGCACGAATACCACCGAAGGCCGCGACGGCTCCAATGGTGCGTAGGACCACCCGTTCACTCGTGACCCGTACGTCGGCTGATGAAACTTCATCACTCTTTTCACTTTCGGCTGCTCCCGAGAGAAACACCGAGCGCAAGATGTCGGGACGGTTCAATAACTCAGCTGTGGGTCCAGAAAAACGAATCTCTCCCCGCTCAAGGAAATAAGCCCGATGAGCAACTGTCAAAGCCACGTTGACACTTTGCTCAACCAACACAACCGTGACACCTTCTTCGGCCAAGCGCTTCACAACTGGCAACATCTGTCCAACAATCACTGGGGCAAGGCCAAGTGAAAGTTCGTCAATCAACAAGACCCGTGGCCTCATGATGAAACTCATCGCCAGGGCCACCATTTGCTGTTGACCTCCCGAAAGATTGACGGCCGCTTCATCGAGTCTTTCATTGAGAACGGGGAACATCTCAAGAACTTCGGCGCGAGCGCGGGCAACGCCTTCGGCATCCCGTCGGTGTGTCCACCCCGCTAGTTCTAAGTTCTCGCGCACCGTCAACGAACCAAAGACACCTTGTCCACCTGGCATCTGCACAATGCCCATGGCGGCAATCTCATGAGGAGGTGCGTGCGTAATATCCCGACCATCAAAAATGATGGCACCCTTGTCGGCTTCAACAGTTCCGCTGATGGCCTTCAACAAAGTGCTCTTGCCAGCACCGTTAGTTCCGAGCAAGGCAACGATTTCGCCTTCTTCCATCTCCATATTGAGACCTTGCAACACCATGCGATTGTCGTAACCAGCAAAGACTCCACGCAACAGCAACAACTTGGCATTGCCATTTCGGCGGTCATACAAGGCTTCTGAACGCGCTGCTGCTGATTGCCACACTTGACCAATGTCGTCCATGATCACGTTACGAATTGAAAGTTGGATGAGTCCACCAATCAAGAACAACGGAATCATGACCAACATGCCGACGCGAATGTTGAACTTGTCTGAGATCCAACCAATGAATGGAAGTACTGCCAAACCAGGAATAATCCACAACGAGGCAACCGAGAATCCGGTTGCTCGAGCGCGTGGTGGAATCGCCAAAGACAGTCCCGCAAAAGTTGCTGGTCCGAGCATGGCGAGTGACGCCGAGA
>JBIKOO010000147.1:0-3156 GCA_044358015.1 Ilumatobacteraceae bacterium | reverse complement strand
CACCGTGCCTGTGGTGAAGAAGCCGATTACTCCGATAAGCATGCAGTGCGCGCGGTGTCTGCCAAGAGCAGTGTGGCCGCTACCGTGACCCTCAAAGACGGTGTTTTGTATGCCGAGATGGACGGCTACAGCGGTCCACTGACGTCAATCACTTTGCAGCGTTCATCGAACTCAAGCATCCTCTTTCATAACGAAGATGAGGGCGAACGCCGGATGGTAGTGACATACGGCAAGGTTGTCGAATCTTTGGGTGGCGGTGTTGAGCGCGAGACTTTGCTCCAAGCGTGTACTTCATTGGTGACAAAAGGTGGTCAACAAGGGGTCGTCGTGAACATTCCAAAGCCATCGTTTTCAAGTACTGAGGGATTCAGCATTACCGTTCCTGGTCTTGAGGGAGCATCTGTAGAGGTGTTGGTGCCGTGAAAAAGATGATTAATCAAGTTGGAGAGTCAATGAAGACTGCACGACGTTGGCGTAATGCCTCAAAGGCTGCGATTGCCGTTTCAGCGTTGAGTTTCTTGGCAAGTTGTGCCAAGGATGCACCGCAAGATACCTGGCAACCAGCTGGACCGAACGCTGAGAAAATTGACAATTTGCAGCGACCAGTGTTTTACGTCGCCGGCGTTGTTGGTGTCATTGTTTTTGCCGCAGTGGCGTGGGCAATGTACCGCTACCGCGATCGTGGACAAGCGATTCCCGAGCAGACCCATGGTAAGCCCGCTCTTGAAATTGTGTTGACAGTTATCCCGGTGTTGATTCTCTTGGGTGTTGCAATTCCGACTGCTGGAACAATTTTCGAGTTGGCCAAAACCAGCGATACCGAAATGACCATCAACGTCACTGGTCAACAGTGGTGGTGGGAGTACGACTACCCGGCTTCCGGTTCGAATATTGAAGAATACGGAATTACTGCTCCGATTGTGACATCTGGTCAGCTCGTGATCCCAGAAGACACCAAGGTCTTGTTGCGAGTTACAAGTCGCGACGTCATCCACTCATACTGGATTCCGAAGTTGAACGGTAAGAAGGACAGCGTTCCTGGTCGTGTGCACCTATTACGCATGGAGGGTTCTGAACCTGGAATTTACGCCGGACAGTGCACCGAGTTCTGCGGATTGTCACATTCATATATGCGTATGGAAGCGGTCGTGTTGTCACGGGCTGACTACGACAAGTGGGTTGCTAACGAACTTGAGGAATACACCGCTCCTGAGGCTGGTACCGAAGCGGCAGTTGGTGAGGCTTTGTTCATTCAACAGTGCAGCCGCTGTCACCAAGTCAACGGGCTTGCGAACCCTGATGGAAGTCTGATTATTTCGGCTCCCGATCAGTACATCGTTTCGGGTGCTGCACCTAATTTGACCAACCTCATGAAGCGCAACACTTTCGCTGGTGCATCATGGGATTTGCTCACACCTGAATGTCGCGACAACGTCTGGAATGCCGACGCAGCCGATTTCGGTGAGCGTTACCTTGCTGGTGTTTCCTCTGATTGTCTAAATCAGAAAGACCTTCGCGAGTGGTTGCGTAATTCACCGGCCAAGAAGCCGATGTATGCCGACCCAACCAAGTTGGAAGCCTCCGATGGCAAGTACCGCGGTATGCCGGCACTTGGTCTCACCGAGGACCAAATCAATTCCATCATTGCCTATCTGCTCGAGCGGAAATAACGGGAGAACACTTAGATGACCATCATCGATCGTCCCTCCACTGAAGTGGCTATTGCCGGCGGAGCGCCTAGCGGCGTCAAGCCGAGCGAAGCACTTGGTGTTTTCAAGCGGCCCGCCGCGTCAACTGGTTGGCGTGATTGGATCGTCACAGTCGACCATAAGAAGCTCGGCATTATGTACGGCGTCACCGCCTTCTTCTTCTTCATCGTGGGCGGTGTTGAAGCGCTGCTGATTCGTTTGCAACTTGTTGCTCCTGATGGAAAAGTTCTGAACGCCGATCAGTACAACCAGATGTTTACGATGCATGCGACCACCATGGTGTTCTTGTTCGTGATGCCGATGGCCGCCGCATTTGCGAACTACTTCGTGCCGTTGCAAATTGGTGCACGTGACGTGGCATTCCCACGTTTGAACGCGTTCGGTTTCTGGTGCTTCTTGTTTGGCGGTTTGTTCTTGAACTCGTCTTGGTTCTTGGGTGGCGGCGCCGATGGTGGTTGGTTCATGTATGCACCAAACAGCAGCACGTTGTTTTCGCCAAGTCACGGAATCGACTTTTGGACACTTGGTTTGCAGATCACTGGTATTGCTTCACTGACCGGTGCCATCAACTTGATTGTGACCATCCTCAACATGCGGGCGCCTGGAATGAAGATGATGCGTATGCCCATCTTCACTTGGATGATTCTCGTGACCCAGTTCTTGCTGTTGTTCGCCATTCCCGTCATTACCGTCGCATTGTTCTTGCTGTCATTCCAGCGTTCATTCGACGCGACATTCTTTGATGTGGCGTCGGGAGCCGACCCACTCTTGTGGCAGCACTTGTTCTGGATCTTCGGTCACCCTGAGGTGTACATCATGATCCTGCCGTCCTTCGGCATTATCAGTGAAGTCCTTCCAGTGTTCTCAAAGAAGCCATTGTTTGGTTATCCCATCGTTGCGATGTCGGGTGCCGCAATCGGTTTCGTTGGTTGGGGCGTATGGGCCCACCATATGTTTGCTTCGGGTCTTGGTCCAGTGTCGGTCACTGTGTTCTCGATGGCCACGATGGCCATTGCGGTTCCGACCGGTGTCAAGATTGTGAACTGGGTCATGACAATGTGGGGCGGCAAACTCACCTTTACCGTGCCAATGTTGTTCGCAATTGCTTTGGTCGTTCAGTTCACCATTGGTGGTCTGTCGGGCGTTACTCACGCGGTTGCCCCGTCAGACACTCAGCAAACTGACACCTATTACATCGTTGCCCACTTCCACTACGTGTTGTTTGGTGGAGCAGTATTCGGCTTGTTCTCTGGCTTCTATTACTGGTGGCCCAAGATGTTCCGTCGCCAGTTGAGCGAAGGGCTCGGAAAGTGGAACTTTTGGTTGATGGTGATCGGAATGAACCTCACATTCGGACCCATGCACATTCTTGGATTGCAAGGTCAGCCACGTCGTATGGGCGTCTGGACCGAAGCTCGCGCTGGTGAAGGATTCTTCAACCTCGGAT